>JBCCVV010000026.1:0-41985 GCA_039194925.1 Bacteroidota bacterium | reverse complement strand
CTTTGTTTAAAACAGAAAGCAAATTAGATACTTCACTATATTGCTTTTAACTTTGAAATAATCATCTTTGCAATCAATTTTTAAGATGATGTAAATACTGCTAATGTATAGTCCTGGCAAAATGAAACAATTTTTTTTCGTTATCTGCTTGATGCTGATGTTTATCCCACCTGGATATACCCAAAACGATAATGAAGATGAGGATGCACTCTTTTTAAAAGACATTCACGATTTCACCTTGACAGAGGCGCAGTGTTACGATTGGATCACCTATTTGGCAACGGAATGCCCGGGTAGATTAGCTGGAAGCGAAGGTGCAGAACAAGCAGTGGTGTACACCAAAAGTATCATGGATACGCTTGGCTTTACAAAAACCTGGCTCCAACCGTGTGAAGTAAAAAAATGGCATAGAGGCGATCCAGAGCAAGTGCATATCACCTACAATAATAAAACGGTACAGTTAAATGCATTGGCACTTGGAAACTCGGTAGGAACTCCAGAAGAGGGTATTTTGGCCGAAGTAGTCGAAGTGCAAAGTCTGGATGAAGTGGAAGAATTGGGGCGCGAAGGCATCGAAGGCAAAATCGTGTTTTACAACCGACCAATGGATCCAACACATTTAAGAACGTTCCATGCTTATGGAGGAGCCGTTGACCAGCGAGTCTGGGGTGCTTCCAAAGCTGCAGAATACGGAGGTCTTGCCGCTATTGTAAGATCCATGACTTTGAGGCAAGACGATTATCCACATACAGGAACATTGGCGTATAAGGAAGAAAATGATAAGGTGCCGGGATTGGCAATAAGTACTAATGATGCCAATATGCTCAGCGCGATTTTGCAGAAACAAAAAGTGATGATGAACGTGTGGACCAATTGCACTCCTGGTGAAATGTCTACTTCCTATAATGTTATTGGTGAAATAAAAGGCAGTGAATACCCTGATGAGATTATCGTCGTAGGAGGCCATCTTGATGCTTGGGATGTAGGTGGAGGTGCTCATGATGATGGTGCGGGATGCGTTCATTCCCTGCAAGTAATCCACACATTAAATGGAATCGGTTACCGACCAAAACGTACCATACGATGTGTAATGTTTATGAATGAAGAAAATGGTCTGGCTGGCGGACGGGAATATGCCCGTGTGTCCAATGAAAATAACGAATTTCATTTGGCAGCTTTAGAATCAGACGCAGGTGGATTTGTACCCAGAGGATTTAGCTTCGACGGACACAAAGATATTTTGAAACCATACTATGCAAAAGTGAGTGAATGGTTACCTTTGCTGGAGAGTTATGGTTTGTATTTCACTACGGGTGGATCAGGTGCAGATATCGGTCCGTTGAAAGATCAAAAAGGTCTGCTCATTGGACTACGCCCAGACTCACAAAGGTATTTTGACTACCATCATACAGAAATAGATCAAATGGATGCAGTGAACAAAAGAGAATTAGAATTGGGTGCTGCGGCAATGGCATCATTGATTTATTTGATTGATAAATATGGTTTAAAATGATGTATTTCAGCGAAAAAAAAGATGTAGTAACGATTGGAGCTTTGGATTTTGTCCTCTACTTAAGTGCACGAGAAATTCAAAATAGAATTAGAGAAGTGGCTCTATCCATCGAAAAAGAGTATGCCGATAAGAATCCTCTATTTCTAATCGTATTGAATGGTGCGTTTATGTTTGCTGCGGATCTTATCCGAAACATGGACATCACTTGCGATATAGACTTCGTAAAAGTTTCTTCGTATAAAGGATTGGCCAGTACAGGGCGACTGGAAGTGAAAATTCCAAACGAAAAAGACCTAAAAGATCGCCATGTAGTAATTCTGGAAGATATTGTAGATAGTGGATTCACTCTCCATCAATATTTACCCATGGTGAAAGAACAAGAACCTGCTTCACTAAAAGTATGTTCTTTGCTGCAAAAACCAGAGGCTGCAGATTTCAAAATTCAAGTAGATTACACCTGCTTCCAAATCCCAACTCAATTTGTGATTGGATACGGATTGGACTTTGATGGTGCGGGTAGAAACCTACCTCACATTTATCAGTTGATTGATGAATATCGATAATCAAATGATGGATTTAGAACGTGTATTACAAGAGTCGCTAGTCGTCATTCGAAACACTTCCGAATTTATCAAATCACAGGTAGATCAAGTTTCATCCGATGACATTGAAGAAAAAGAACTTAACTCACTGGTTTCGTATGTAGACAAGCAAGCTGAAACGCAACTGGTAGATGGTCTTGGTCCTATAATACCCTTAGCTGGTTTCATAACCGAAGAAGATACCATTGATCAAACTGGGAAAGAATACACATGGATCATTGATCCGCTGGATGGAACAACTAATTTCCTTAATCAACTGCCCCATTTTGCGATTAGCGTGGCACTCCAAAAAAACAACGAAACAATACTTGGCATTGTAAAAGAAGTCAATTCGGAAGAAGAGTGGACCGCAATAAAAGGCAAAGGAGCGTATTCTAATAACAATTCTATTCGCGTTAATCAAAAACCTTTTCATGAGGTATTGGTTGCAACCGGATTTCCATATTCAAATGACTTTGATTATCCAGCTTATTTCAACATTTTGAAAAATTGGCTTACTCAAACGAGAGGAGTGAGACGATTAGGTTCTGCTGCTTTGGATTTATGCTATGTAGCAAGTGGTAAATATGGAGCATATTACGAGTCCACTTTAAATCCATGGGATGTAGCTGCCGGAGCTTTAATTGTTCAAGAAGCAGGTGGAGTAGTGAGTGACTATTCCGGAACAAACAACTATCTTTCAGGTGGAGAGATAATCGCTGCCAGTGGAGAAATCTACACCAAAGTACTACAGGTCATACAATCCAATCTAAGCAGATAATAAAAATGTCGAAAAAGCCGGAAGATATACGAAAGAAGGGAATGGAATACATGAAATATGCTGGTTTGGCGTTTCAAATGGCAGTGATATTCTTTATTGGCATTTATGGAGGTCAAAAGTTGGATGCATATTTGGGCAACGAAAAACCCATCGCCACGATCATTTTGGTTTTTGTATTGTTCATAGGATATATGTATAAATTATTCAATGAATTGAAATGAAAGAGCGCAGAACAGAAAAGCTTTTCACGGAATATTGTAGTACAGACAAGAAGTATTGCTATAACGTAGGCATTGTTTTTATGCGCGCTTTAGAAAAAATATATTCGTAAATCAACATTCATAATTCGTAATTCAACCGTATGGATAAAGATAAATATTACCAAAGAATACAACTCGCTGCAAATTACATTTCAAAGCAGGTAGAAGGACGGACACCAAAAATTGCAATCATGATGGGTACCGGACTGAGCAGTATTGTTAATGATTTGGAAGATAACATAACCATCGGCTATAATTCTATTCCTTATTTTCCTCAAAGTACCGTTCAAAGCCATAGAGGTAAGTTGGTATATGGAACATTGGAAGGAACTGAGGTCATCATACTTGCAGGCAGATGGCATTATTACGAAGGATATAGCAGTAAAGAACTTACGTTTCCCATTCGTGTTATTAAGCAATTGGGTATAGAGACAATTTACTTCACGAATGTATCGGGTGGTGTAAACGAGGCGTATAGTGCAGGTGATTTAGTGATCATTAGAGATCATATTAATTTCATTCCTGATCATCCATTAAGAGGTGCAAACGATTTGCGATTGGGGCCCCGATTTCCTGATATGCTTCATACCTATGACTCAAACCTACGAAACAACATTAAGGAAGCTGCATCCAAGCTGGAAATTCCAATCCATCAAGGAGTATATTTTGCCTTGCAAGGACCTAGTCTGGAAACACCAGCTGAATATAATTTCATTCATAAAATTGGAGCCGACATGGTGGGAATGTCTACTGTCCCAGAGGTAATTGTTGCTAAACATGCAGGTTTGAAAATTGCAGCTATTTCTATTATTTCAAACATCTGTTATCCTCCGGAGAAAATAACGGAAACTACAATTGAAGATGTTATAGAAGTTGCCAATCAAGCCTCTGGTAAATTAAACTTGGTTTTGAAAAAAGTGATATCGAACTAAAATTCAAAATTATATATCAACATTCTATCACTCTACGAGTTATAAATCCCATTTATCTCTTTTGCATACTTCTCCCGAATTACCCGACGTTTTAGTTTCATAGTTGGAGTTAATTCGGTAGCTTCTCCATTGGGACGAATCGCTTCCCAGGTCGTTGGCAAAATCGTAAATTTCTTGACTTGCTCCACATGACTAAAATTAGGATTCACCTTGTTAACGCAATTATGATAACACTCCGTGACCTTATCGTTCTTGCACACATCTTCTAAATTTGTCCATGGCACATCGTTGTGTGAACACCAATCTTTCAAAGCCTCTTCCGCAGGTACGATTAAAGCAGAGACAAATTTCTGCGCATCACCTACCACCATAACTTGTTCGATAAGAAAATCCTCTTTCAATTTACTTTCAATTGGGGCAGGAGCAACGTATTTACCTCCTGAAGTTTTTAACAGCTCTTTTTTACGATCCGTAATTTTGAGGTATTGTGTTTTGTTTGGCCCATCAACCAACTTTCCAATGTCGCCGGTTTTGAACCATCTTTTCCCTCCCATCTCTTTAAACACCTCCGCAGTGGCTTCCGGTTTGTTGTAGTACCCTTGCATCACATTTGGACCATTGACGATAATTTCTCCTTCTCCCTCACCATAAGCTGAGTCACTGTCATCAATTATCATTTCCACACCATCGATAATTGGACCTACACTACCAACTTTTGCATAACCATCAAATCGATTCACTGAAATGGTCGGGGAAGTTTCTGTAAGACCATATCCTTCCAGTACAGGGATACCTGCCGTAGAAAAAACCTTTATAATCTTTACCGGACATGGCGCTGCTCCCGTAACTATTCCTTTGACATTTCCTCCTAAAGCTTCGCGCCATTTTGAAAAAATCAATTTATCGGCAATCTTTCTTTTGAAGGCTGCCATTCCACCGAATTGCTTTCCATGCTCATATTCATCCGCAAGGGAAAGTGCCCAGAAAAACAATTTCTTCTTGACTCCGGTTAAGGTAAGCCCTTTGTTGTAAATCTTTTCATACACTTTTTCCAGCAATCTAGGCACTGTAGTAAAAAAATCGGGTCCTACACTCTTTAAATCGCCTTCTTCACCACCTAAATTATCTGTTCCTGTACAATACACGGATACACCTACATCCGAATACCCATAAATACAAGCTCTTTCAAAAATGTGACAGAAAGGTAAAAAGCTCAACACTTTTCCACCAGCCTCCAATGGAAACGACTGAAGTGTGGTGTCCACCACATGGGATATATTATTGTGAGTCAGCATTACCCCTTTAGGATTACCCGTTGTCCCCGAAGTATAAATAATCGTAGCTAAATCGTCCGCTTTTACTGTCGTCTTTGACTGTTCTACGGCTGCTTTATTCTCATCATTCATTAGATCTTCATAAAAAGGTCTACCATCAACTTGGTCAAACGTAAACACATGTTCCAGATTGGGAAGATCCTTTTTGGCTGTTTGTACTTTGTCCCATAAATCCTCTTTTCCAACGAAACAGGCCTTGGCACTAGAATCATTAAGAATGTAAACATATTCGTTCGCACTAATAGTAGGATACAGAGGTACATTTACTACTCCTAAATATTGTGTAGCCAAATCTACGATATACCATTCCGGTCGGTTTTTATACGCAACCATAGATACCTTGTCTCCTTTTTTTATTCCAAGAGAAATTAATCCAGATGCCAATTTGTGCGCTTGGTCGATAAGGTCTTCTGTACTCCAAAATTTCCATCCATTTCCTTCTTTTCTTCCAAATGCTTTTTCCTGAGGATATTTGCTTTGCTGTCTCTCTATATAATCGAACAATCTTTTCTCCATGATATAATTATTGGTATGAAATGCTAATAACTAAATTATTCTTGTAGAATAAAAACATTGATGAAATTATATTTTAAATTTAGGTCACTTGTCATGATATAAGTAAAACCAATATTAAAATGAAGAATCTTCCCATATTGTTTATTCTTTTTTATAGTCCTTTTCTTCTCTCGCAATCTTTTGAATTACATGGTGGCCTTTTGCGATATAGTCTTTTTGATACAAATACCACTACTCCAAATCATGGGAGCATTTATTCAACGGATTACAGTGGCTACTTTGGCATAGGTCTCAATCAAATTCAGATTAGCGATTTTGAGCTATCGGTAGCGCTGACTTATGAAAAGTTTGGTGGAGATGTATTTGGCTCTATCGGTGGTCGAGGCGGTGGTCAATAGGTTCTAGCACAAATCAATAAATCAATGCTTTCTTTCACAGTGATTCCAATACAAGAAAATGTAAAAAATCTCTTTGATGTAAGTTTTGGTCTGGTATTTTCATCTTTACTACATGAATCATTTAGCGGCGAAGAACGCAATTGGGCCGGACCTGACCGATTGTCCGAAGATCTAAGTGAAAAGTATCGAAGTTTCAGTCGATCTTTTATTTTCGGAATGAAATGCATCATCTCTAAAGACATCAAAATATCAAATGATCTCGCATTATGCCCTCATTACGCTTTTGGGATTGGACTTATCAATGAATTCAAGAATTTTCCAAGATCAACAAAATCAACACGCCATTTTTGGGGAATAGGCTTAAAAAAACGATTGAATCCTTAATTCAAACAGTCTGTCAAACAATCTCTCCTCCACAGCTACTTCCTGCACCTGCCGTACATCCATAACAATGTTGATTCACAACAATATCACGCGTACTTAGGGCTTCCATATCAAAATCATTGATGTGCTGGGACTTCGAAGCCACTTTAAGATCCAACATTTGATTGAAGTCACAATCATAAATGTATCCGTCCCAAGACACACTCAACGTATTTCTACACATCAAGCCATCGACAGTCGCTGGATTAAACGCTTCGACTAATTCAGTCATATACGACTCATAGTTACCTGATTCCAATAAATAATCCAAAAATCTGGCAATCGGAAGATTCGTAATGGCAAAGAGACTATTAAAATCAATATCATATCTACGCTTCAATTGACGTTTGAATTCTGCCTCAAGAGAAGCTTGATCACCGGGAAGAAAAGCTCCCGAAGGATTGAATACCAAATCCAATTGCAAACCTGTACCTTCCTTGCCATAACCAACAGCATTCAATTCTTGCAGTGCTGCAATACTATCTTCGAATACACCATCACCCCGTTGATTGTCGGTCCTAAGTTTCGTAAAATAGGGAAGAGAAGAGACAATATGAACTTTGTTTTCTGCAAAGAAATGGGGCAAATCCGCATATTTGGGATTTGCTTTTATAATAGTGAGATTACACCGATCCATCACCTTGGCTCCTAACGATCTGCACTCTTTGACAAACCATCTAAAATGAGGATTCATTTCCGGCGCACCTCCCGTAATATCTACAGTTGGAATCTTTTGCCTTTTTATAATCTCCAGACATTTTTCCAGTGTCTCACGACCCATGTTTTCTTCCTTGCGGTCAGGACCTGCATCAACATGACAATGCACACACGTCTGATTGCATAACTTCCCAATATTCAATTGAAAAATCTCAACCTTGGATGGTTGAATCGGATAACCAACTTTTGAAACGAAATTTTCAAACTTATGGTCTACCAACTCTTTCCCATTCAAGACTTTCAACTGCATAAAAGTATCGGAAAGCGCATGATTCGAACGCTTGAGAGATTTTGTTTTTTGTTTTACGCCCATTCCGGAATTACATTAATTTGTCCTTCACCTGATTCATCATCATCACACTATTGGCCAGCGTTGCTCCTCCTTTGATGGATGCTGCTACATGTACTGCTTCCATCATTTGCTCTTCATCGGCACCAGAGGAAAGACAACTGTTGGTATATGCATCCATACAATAAGGACAATTGATCGCATGAGCAACGGCCAAAGCTATTAAATTTTTTTCTCGCTTGGTTAATGCTCCTTCCTCAAATACAGAACCATACCAATCAAAGAACTTAGTTCCCATCTTTTCCTGAAACTCAACGATATTGGGAAATTTCTTTAAATCTTCGGGCTGATAATATCCTTTACTCATACTTCATAAATTTAGACGTAAAAATAGATTGTATCTCTATTAGTAAATGTGAAAGCTGGGACAATTTAAGCGATATTGTTGATTATCCTATGATTTCTTTGAATGCTCGGCAAAATGGATCAACACTCCAGAGGGATCCCAAACGTAGGAAATTATACCATGGGGTTCCTTTTTCGGCGGGTTGATTCTACAATCCCGGTACTTTTCATTACCCTCGATCAATGAAGATATATGGGAATAACAGACTTGGACATCATCTACAACTACATAAATCATAAAGTTTTCGGCCCATTCTTTTACATAAAAATCTTGTAATAATATTCGAGAGCCAGCCAACTCCAGTTCTGCCAGACTGTTTTCGTGATTCCAGTTTAGTTTCCATCCACACCTCAAATAAAAATCCAAAGACAATTGAAAATTCCTGGCAGGTACAAACACCTTTACATCTTCAATTTGCAGATTTTCCATCCAATTGTATTTTATTGAAAGCCCATCAAATACCCAACTTTCATAAAAAAGTGAAAAGCAAAATACAAGCTTCCTAGTACACTATCTTAGAATATTCAAGTCAGACGGAATAGAAGTAGGATACCGAATTTACCGACGAGTCACTTAATTTTGACTTGCTCTATTCAGAACAATTAATTAGTCTTCGACTTCGCTCTTTACTAATAAACGGAATCCATTGCCATGAATGTTAACGATTTCAATATCCGAGTCCTCCGCTAAATATTTTCGCAATTTAGTGACAAATACATCCATACTTCGTGCGGTAAAATAGTTATCCTCACCCCAAATCTTTTTCAATGCTTCAGATCTTGGAAGGACATTATTTTTATTCATGCAAAACATTCTAAGCAAATGAGCTTCCTTGGGAGACAGTTTCTCTTTGGTTTTCTCTGCTCCACCGTGATATGTCAGAATTCTCAATGGGTAGTTGAAATGATATTGACCAATTTCAAATTCTTTAATTTCTTCTTTGGGGTCCGGCGCTTTTTGTGTTCGTTTTAATACTGCCATAACACGATAAAGCAACTCCTCAGAGTTAAAGGGTTTCGTAATATAGTCATCAGCTCCAATCTTAAATCCTTCCAAGACATCTTCTTTCAATGTCTTGGCCGTTAGGAATATTATTGGCATTTCTGTATTTTCTTCTCGGATATCTCTAGCCAGCGAAAAACCATCTTTCTTAGGCATCATGACATCTGTAATGCACAAATCATACTCTCCTTTTTTAAATGCTTTCAACCCTTCCTCACCGTCTGTGGCAAGAGTTACATCGTACTCGTGCATCTCAAGATATGATCTCAATACGTCGCCGAAATTTTGGTCGTCCTCAACTAATAATATTCTATATGCCATATTTCAATAATAAAGGTTTGTTTCTAATGATCTTTACGTAGTTTTATGAGGTAAAAATATTGAAAACGTACTGCCTTTGCCCAATTCACTTTTTACGTTTACCGTACCTTGATGAGCGTCCACTATGGCCTTGACATAGCTCAAACCCAATCCAAATCCTTTTACATCATGAATATTTCCGGTATGGGCACGATAAAATTTTTCAAATATATTCTTAACCTGGTCTTTGCTCATGCCAATCCCATTATCTGAAATACTTATCTCAATCCCATTCTTCTTATCCTTAGTGGCGATATTTATAGAAACCTCGTCGGATGAATACTTCTCCGCATTGTCTAATAAATTGTGTATAATATTGCTGATGTGAGTGGAGTCGGCGTGAATTATATGTTCATTTGCTTTCAAATCAGTCCGTAATATACCATTTCTTTTTATAATTCGAAGATTCATGTGCTCAGCAGCTCGTTCGATGAGTTGATGCACATCTACTTCACTCAGTTTTAATTGGAAATCTTTCTTGTCAAGCATGGCCATTTGCAATACCTTTTCGACCTGACTCAACATTCGCTTGTTTTCCTGTTTGATAATATTTGTAAAACGCAATACCTTCTTGTCATCACCCAGAATCATAGGACTTCCAATCGAATCCGCAGCAAGTGATATAGTCGCAATTGGTGTCTTGAATTCATGAGTCATATTATTGATAAAATCAGTTTTCATTTCAGAAATCTCTTTCTGACGCAAAACGATATAGATCACATATCCAAAACAAAACAATACCAATCCTGTAAATAAAATACTCATGAGTAAGGAAGGAATCACAGCACTCCATAAGTACTGATTTTTTGCAGGAAAATATACTTTCAAATATCCGGGAATGGATTCCATATCCGTACCCCCTGCCGAAGCTGCGATTGGGGAATTAAACAGAGATATTCGATAGGGGCTATTATAGAGTTCGTTTCCTGTTTTAATAGGGCTGCTTGAATTTCCCAATGAGGTAATCTGTGCTGTATAATTACCATTCATGATAATAAAGCTCTCTATCTTGTTGGAATAAATACCGTAATCAAAATCGAGCAGAATACCTTGCTGCTCAATTTCGTGCTTGATATACATATCCAGGTTATCTTTATCAATACTCTGCAGGAAGTTTTGAGGATTGACAAACAAATTCATGGCAAAAAAATCAAGATCAAGGTTGAGCTTATGCTTATTGAGTTGAAGTGATTCTTTGCTCTTGTATAACTTATCATAAAGCTGCTTCTTTTTGGGATATAATGTGTCATCGATCTTTCGTAGAGTATTGCTTTCATTTTGAGCGTCTTCCAATAATCGCTCTTTCACGATCCCAAGCGCTATTCTTACTTTATCGTCAAAATTCTTTTTATCCTGATCAATTGCGGTATCAAACCATATCATTTGGATGATGCCAATACCCACCATGGATATTGCCATAACTCCAATAATCAGCCACATTATTCTTTTCTTCATGACATGCTATGAATAAAGTGATAAAACTAACGAATACTATTAAATGTATACAAGGATAGAATGGTTTAACTGTGATTTAACTTCATATTAAAAACGGTGGTATCAACATAAGAATTGGAAGAGTCTTTTTAAATCTTGTAATGATGTGATTTATAATTAAATAATATCAATAACTTTTAGAATGCTCTTAAGTCCCAGCGCAATCGTTATGGAGAGTATTAACAGTCCCAGCGCATTTTGCACGTTATTGTTTCTATGATGGGTCATCACAGATCTTTTATTGACGATCCATAATAAAAAGCCGGCTATAACAGGTAGTAAGATTCCGTTGGTCAATTGAGCATACTTGATCACTTCTATTGGCTTCCACCCGAAACTTGAAAATAAGATTCCTATTCCCAATATAGACATCCAAACCATACGAAATGGTCTGCTCTTCATGCCTTTATTCAAATCCAGCAATTCGGTACAAACATAAGCGGCAGCCAAAGGAGCGGTTATGGCAGATGTAATTCCAGCTGCAAACAATCCTACTCCTATAACATATTTAGCCATTGGTCCCAGAATATGTTCCAAACTAACCGCCATATCCAATGCAGTCGCTACGGAAAGTCCCTTATCGTGTAATGCCGCAGCAGCAACGATAATCATAATTGATACCAACCCTCCTAGACAGATAGAAATATAAAGGTCTTTTCGGACGTCGGACAAATGATTACTGCTTTCCCATTTTTCTTTTACCAGAGAAGCATGCAAAAAAAGATTGTATGGGACCACAGTAGTCCCGACTATCCCCATGATGGTCAACGTGCCCTGATCCGGAAAAGAAGGAATAAACATACCTTTAAAAATCGCAAGAATTGAAGGTTTTGTGGCAATTGCTGCAATCAGGAATGAAAGACTCATCACGATAACCAATCCAATAAGACATCGTTCCAATAGCTTATACTTACCAATATATAAAAGTATAAATGCAACCAACCCTATGATCAAAATGGCTGGATTAAAACTACTTGACCCTGTAACCGGTGCCATAGCCTCCACCCCTAATAATGCCCCGGAAATATTCCCGGCTTCGTACGCCGCATTTCCAATTACGATAGCGGATAAAACCAAAAGAAAACTAATTATTTTTAAAATTGGACTTGACGTTTCCAGCCGAATAATTTCAGCTAACCCCCGATTGGTGACCAATCCTATCCTCGCAGACATCTCTTGTAAAACAATGGTAGCTATTATTGAAAAGACCATGGCCCATAACAGGTCAAAGCCATGATTTACACCTGCCAGCATGCAGACAGTAACCGTTCCCGGGCCAATAAATGCAGCAGCGATAAGGGTTCCTGGACCAATTTTAGTATACCATCGGGACATGTAGCTGATGCTTGTTTTGTAATTAGTAAATATAATAAATTTCTAAACGTGTGAAATTTTAAAATAATATAAGAGCAATTTAATAAAAAGTAAATTTCGTAGTTCTTTATAACATGTAGCGCATTTCCAACATTTGAAAAAGTATTTCAAACTACTTCATGGAGTGAACAATACGATACGAAGCTAAAGTATCAATCACTATCTGATTTATCCAAAACAATCACTCTTAAGACTTCAATCTTCGTATCCGATACCACTTCAAAAATAAACTTGTTGCCGTTTAAAATCAGTTCTTCGCCTTGTTCCGGAATGGTTTGATTCGTCATTACAATATAACCAGACAACGTGTGAAACTCTCCTTCTGGTAAATCCAAGTTTTCATATTTTTCATTCAAATGATCAATTTCCAATCTACCGGAAAATCGATATTCATTTTCAGAAATCACCTCTTCAATGTAACCTTCTTCGTCATGTTCGTCTTCTATTTCACCAAAAATTTCTTCCAAGATGTCTTCTAGTGTTATGAGACCTGCTGTGCCGCCAAATTCATCAACAACGCAAGCAATAGAAGTACTCTCCTTGATAAACTTCAACATCAAATCCTGAACATTCATTGCTTCCGGGACATATGAGATCGGCATGATTAATTTTTGCAACACCTTTGGATTATCGAGTAATTGTTGATGATGGATATAACCAACCACGTTTTCGATATCTCCATCTTTAATTATAATTCGCGAAAGCTTTGACTCTCTAAATGTTGCCAACAAATCACCCATCGAATCCTTTTGATCAATATGAATAATTTCATTCCTCGGTATCATGCAGTCTCGCACTTTTACCTGTTTCAAATTCAGCGCATTCGTAAGTATCTCTTTATCAATGGTCTCCTCCTCAGAAATCGAATCGTGAATGTAATGTTCGAGATCTATTTTCGTAAGAACATTTTCAACATCTTCCACAGGTATTTTAAATACCGACCGTAATAGCAAATTTGATAATCCCGTCATGATCGAAGCGGGCAATATCAACAACCACTTTAAAAAACTTAGCAAGTAGGAAAACCGGTACAAAATCTCATTCGCATACAATCGAAATAGTGTCTTTGGTAAAAATTCACCGAAAATGAGAATTACAACGGTAATAAGCAAAGTCACTGCAATCAATAATAGAGTGCTCTCTGAACCAAAAAAAGGGCTCAACCAAGGCTCAATCAACTTGGTCATAAAAATGGTAAAAATCACCAAGGCAATGTTATTTCCCACCAACATGGTACTCAAAAATCCCTTGGGCTTTTCATAAAAGTTCGAAAGAATCTGTCCACGACGATTTCCTTTATTTCGAATTACCTCAATACCCAATTTATTAGCGGAAACAAACGCAATCTCAGATCCCGAGAAAAACGCCGAAAGCAAAAGCGTTACCAGTATGACGATAATAGTCCAAATCATACCCCAAATATAACCCTAATTAAAATAACACTGTACAAACCAAGATTTGAGGTGCTTTTCAAGGTTTCGTTTTCAAAAATTATTTAGCTGCCAAGTTGAGCTAGATTTCTCCACACTGTCGAAATCGGACAACCATTAATATAACCATGCCTCGACTTCGCTCGGCAAGACAATTACTTACCAGTATCTTTGACAAAGCGAAAAAATGAAATACACCTAAAATTTGCAAACTAACACAATCAATTTTCACTAAAGCTCAAAGACTACGCAGTCAATTCCCTCCTCATTATCTTTCCAGAATTCCCCAGAGTACGCCATCTCCCCAATGTTATCAATCCTTCAACTACGCTCAGGAGAACTCTCTCCAACCTCTCAAATCTTTCACATCTCTCCAATCTCCTCAATCTTTCAAACCCCTCCGTGAAACTCCGCGCCTTCTTCGTGCTCCTCCGTGTAACCCTCAGCGCCCTCCTTCCCCTCCAATTCTCACTCATCATTCCATCGATATGTCTTCACTGGCAACCCCGCCAAATCCATCACTCGATCCACCACCGTATTACAAACTTCATCCACTGATGTTGGCTGACTGTAAAAAGAAGGAGTCGCCGGACAAATTATGGCTCCGGCCTGTGTCAAAGTGGTCATATTTTGCAAATGGATTAAATTATATGGAGCTTCGCGCGGAACGATAATTAGTTTTCTTCGTTCTTTAAGGATAACATCTGCCGCCCTCGTCATAAGATCAGTAGACAATCCCGAGGCTATTCGTGCCAGAAGTCCCATGGAAGAAGGACAAACGATCATCGTATCGTATTGCGCTGATCCAGATGCAAATGGCGCCATGAAATCTTTTTTATCATAGAAGGTGAAAGGATAAGCGCTTTTATCAAACACACCTATCTCTATCTCCCAATTAACAATCGCATTGGGTGACATAACTACGCCAACGGTCAAATTATCGATTCTACTTAATTTATCCATCAATAAACTGGCATAAATCGATCCGCTGGACCCACCAACTCCAAGAACAATTTTTCTATTCATAGCCATATAAAGGTAAAAGTATAAACCGAATTGGTTGTTTTTCTAATGTAATTCTCAATTTAGAATTTATAGGAATATCCAGCAGAAATGCCAATTCTTTGAACTGTTGATGAGAAATTATCGACTTCATAAAAGTCCATGAGATAATTTTCATATCCAAGATTAATGTCTATACCACTCGACTTATTCAAAGAAAGGTGATATCCCAGATTAATTCCTACACTGGCATTGATTCTGCTAATATCAGAATAGGTTGACACCGAAGTGTTGTTGATTGCATCAATTGCTGAGTGATGAGAAAAAACATATTGAATAGAAGAACTGGCCTGTACAATATACGTCGGTCTCACTGCCAGACCAATACTAAAAAAGGATAGGTTACTTCCAAATATATACGATAATCGCATTGGCAGTGACAGAGATACAAAACGATGTCTTGTATCAAAATCCAATACTACATTAGGTTCGGTAAGTGCATCGGAAGCTCTCTTTCGATTCAACGTCACAGTAGTCTCTGTATTTCCAAATGCAGTTGGCAAGCTGTGCTCGAAATCAATAAATGCACTTTCTCCCATCAAAGTCTCATCTTCCGTATTGTAAGGTAGAGTTATGTCGTATTCAGTAGAAAAATTCATCGATTCCACACCTAAACCAAAAGAGAAATCAACTGAATTAGATAAAGGAAGTGTGACCAGAGCATCTATTCCCATCCCAAGATTTCCATATTCCTCATCTATCAACTCGGTCAACACAGCTTCCTGATTACCAGCGGTTTTCAGTACACCCATTGCCATTACAGGGGCAAATGATATTCGCGAATTTCTTGCAAAATTTTTATTTTCAACAAATACCTGCTTTAGCAGAATAGCATGAGTTGACTCGCTCTTTATTTCATTCAACTTTGTTATCAGGTTTGGAAAAGTGACGAATTCTCTATTTTGATTCAATTCACTTTCTGTCGACATCATTTCCTGATTCAACGGAATGGCGTCGACATTACTTTTTTCAGTATTACTTTCAAAATGATTTTCACCAGAATTATTCAAAAACGGCTTCAAATTCGTGCTTTCATGCTTTAGTTTTGCTTTTCGCTGTTCAAGATTTTCATTAATGGGAGAGTTATTATTTCTAATTTTTTCGTCAGAATATTCGATCGTTGATGGTTTTAAGCCTATTTTCTTAGCATTAACATTTTTAGACTGGAGTGGTTTATTCAGTAATTTAACGGCCTCGCCTGAAGCTATAGCAGTCTTCTTTGCATCTGTTTTTCCAATAGGAGCAATTAGAATCTCTTCCGTATTATCCACCTTCTGCAGATCATCTCTCAACTTTTTATTCTGTTGATAGAGATATGTTGTAAAAATTAGAGACATCAAAAGACAACTCGTTAAGATGAAAGGCAGAAAGCCAAATTTTCTACGATCCTCCTTATAAATTTCCTTTTCGATATTTTCCCAGACCAAATCACTGGGTTCATTCCAGCCCTCATTACGTATTGATCCTGGTTCAAACTTTTCTCTAAATGAATTTTCTATTTTACTATTTTTATTTTTCATTTTTATCAGCTTGCTGCTAAGACCCTAACTTTCTCCTGCATAATCTTTTTCGCTTTCATCAATTGGGTCTTGGATGTATTGGGAGAAATGTTCAGTTTCTCACCTATTTCCTTGTGTGTATACCCCTCAATGACATATAAGTTAAAAACTGACCTGTAACCGTTGGGAAGGCTCTGAAGAATTTCAACCATTTCCTGCATTGACATTCTATCAAATACATCACTCTCATAGGATGTATGAAGATTGAAGTCATCATCTAGTAAATTGTCAAACTTCATTCTTTTTTTGCGCAGATATTCCAAATTTGTATTGACAAATACTTTTCGAATCCACCCATAAAATGAACCTTTAGATTTGTCAAATGTATGAAGTTGCTTAAAGACCTTAGTCCAACCTTCCTGAAGCATGTCTTCTGCATCTTGCCTGGTTGACATATACCGTAGGCATAACGTATACATTTTCACCTTGTACATTTCGTACAACTGTCGATGCGCAGATCGATTTCCGTTAATGCATTCGGTTATTAAATTCAAATTTCCACTAATTGTCTTCATCTGCTTATATGCCTAAATAGATTTAAGGGTTGCTTTTGCTGCCTAAAAGTTTCTTGTGATCTCTAACATAGTAGAATAGAGACGATGAATTTTAAATGGGGAATTCAAGATTTTGTTTAACTAATTTAACTAATTACTAAACAAAAAGCAACCTTTTTGCACAGTCCTTCATATAAGGGTGTGTATTTGGTAGTGCATACCATCAATAATTCAAGTATTAAAACCATAAAAAAAATTACAATTTATGAAACTCAGACATTTACTTTTTTTCATTTTTCTGGCTGGATTTGTTCAGGCCCAAACCGTGGTTGATATCATAGTTGATTCGGAAGATCACAACACATTAGAAGCAGCTGTAATTGCAGCTGGTCTGGATACTACTCTTGCCGGAGAAGGACCCTTTACGGTTTTTGCACCAACCGACGCAGCTTTTGAAGCGTTACCTGAGGGAACAGTAGATGCCTTATTGGCAGATCCAAACGGAGCCCTTACAGATATTTTGCTGTATCATGCAGTTGCAGCCACTGCTCTTTCCGGAGATTTAACGGATCAACAAATGATCACTACCATTAATGGTAAAGATGTAATTGTTACCATCAACATGGATGGGGTTTTCATAAATGATGCACAGGTCACTGTGGCAGACGTGATTGCAGACAACGGTATTGTACACGTAATAGATGCGGTCCTTCTACCACCTGTTGTAACAGTTGCAGATATTATTATCAATTCAACCGAACACAATACACTTGAGGCAGCAGTGTTAGCAGCAGGATTGGATACCATCTTAAACGGGGAGGGCCCATTCACCATTTTTGCACCTACTGACGATGCCTTTGATGCATTACCTGAAGGGACGGTAGATGCATTATTAGCGGATCCTACCGGCGCCTTAATTGATATTTTGCTGTATCATGCAGTTGCATCGACAGCCTTTTCCACAGACTTAACGGATCAACAAATGATCACTACTATTAATGGTAAAGATGTAGTCGTAACCATTAACATGGATGGGGTTTTTATCAATGATGCCCAAGTAACAATGGCGGATATCGAAACTGATAATGGTGTGGTTCACGTTATTGATGCCGTATTATTACCTCCTCCACCAACAGTGGTAGACATTATCAGCGATAGTCCGGATCATACCTTACTTGAGACGGCCATCCTGGCAGCCGAACTTGACGGAGCACTTTCTGGAGAGGGTCCATTTACCATTTTTGCACCAACGGATGCAGCTTTCCAAGCCTTACCCGCAGAAATATTAGATGCCCTTTTGGCTGATCCAATGGGCGATCTTTCCACCATATTGCAATATCATGTAACAAATGACAATATAGCCTCTACGGATCTTTCCAATCGCTTTATTGGCACATCGATTAATGGATTTGACTATCTCATTACCATTGATAACATGGAAGCGTTTGTCAACAATGCACTTATAACCGGTACCGACCTGGAAGCTTCAAACGGTATAGTTCATGTGATTGATGCTATTTTGGTACCAAGTACGACTGCATCCGTAATTTTTAGTTCTATGGATTTCAGTATTTTATCGGATGCACTTTTCGGAACGGGAGTAATTAACAATCTGGCGGATCTGGAAACAAAGACTACATTATTCGCACCTACAAATGCGGCATTTGCCAGCTTGCCAACTGATATCTTAAATACCTTTGTTGACAATCCTGATAAATTGGTTAATACATTATTATATCATGTTACGCCGGGAAGAACCTTTGCGGACGAACTTTCCGATGGTCAACTTTTAACGACTGTATTAGGGGAAACAGCTGAAATCACTATTAACCAAGACGGTGCTTTTATTAATGATGCTCAAATAATCGTTACTGATTTCTTTACAGGAAATGGAATAATCCACGTAATAGATGCAGTACTGCTTCCAGCACCAGAAACTGTAATGGATGTAATCATAAGATCTGATGCGCATAACACTTTGCAAGCAGCTATTGAAGCAGCTGAACTTGATGGTGTGCTACAAGATGAAGGAACATATACTGTATTCGCTCCTACGGATGCAGCATTCGATTTACTGCCAGAAGGTACGGTGGAGGCACTTTTGCAAGAACCCGAAGGGCAACTAACAGATATCCTGTTGTATCATGTCCTTGATACAGAAGTGCTTTCTACTGACCTTGAAAATGGTGCAAGTGCACAGACACTCAACGGTGCAAGCGTTAATGTTACTATAGATATGGATGGGAATGTATTTATAAATAATGCGCAGGTCGTTATTGCAGATATCCAAACCAGTAATGGCGTGGTACATGTAATCGATATGGTTTTATTGCCTCCAACATCAACAAACGATCTTTCTCCAGAAGAAGTAAGTGTCTATCCTAATCCAACAAGTGAAAAAGTCTCTGTTGAATACGATGAAAGTTTATTCAATAATCCAACAATTCAGATAGTGAATACCAATGGACAATTGGTAAAACAAATTAAAAACTTCAGTGCAAACAGCATTTTAAACATGGCAGATTTGCAAAATGGAATTTATAACGTCATCATTTCTGACAATGAAAATAGAGTAGTAAAGAGAATTACAAAAATTCAATAAGGTTGTATGTTTTTCATTTGGATTTAGATTATAAATACGATTAATTCTTTTAATACTTTAATTAGTGGAGCCGCATATCTAAAAGTTGATGTGTGGCTCTGATTTTATTTAAATCATATGGGCAAACGAATAATAGAAGGGCTTACCGATAGAGATATCAACAGGATTGTAGAAATGGCTTGGGAAGACCGCACACCTTTTGACGCGATCAAAGAACAATTCGGGCTTTCTGAGAAAGAAGTCATCCAATTGATGAAACGTGAGATGAAACTAAGCAGCTGGAAAATGTGGCGCACACGTGTTCAGGGTCGTAAAACCAAACATCGGAAACTAAGAAATTTTGACGAGGGAAAACACAAATGCTCACGCCAAAGACATATCTCCAACAACAAAATTTCCAAGCGATAATGCAACGTTAATCACTTATAATATTAATCTATCTCCTCGGAATCAATGTAGTAGGATATGCTATTACACTTTGATTCCCATTCCTATCGACCGAAGACACACCAAATAAAAAATTATCAATAACGACATTCTCTAACGTGTATTCCGTAACATCTCCAACATATCGACTATAATCCCAATAGGGTGAAGTTGTATCGCGCCAATGCACAATATATCCCATTCGATTTTCATCTTCGGAAGCATCCCATTTCAATCGAGTAGAAGGTTTCACCGCTCCTCCAATCATCAATCCTGAAGGAGGTTGTGGTGCCCAGGCAATAAATGCTAAATTAATCGCATTGACCGCAGTAAGTTTAGCGCAATAATCAAAGTCCACTCCTTCTAACACATCCCCATAATCAATACCGTTTTCTATTCTGATATCCTGATGCTGACGATCATAGTTTTCATGTGTCTCCATAATTCGAATACCCGCGTAACCCTGATCATTAAATGGTCTGTGATGACCACCTCTTCCAAATCGATCTAATCGATAGATCAGTTTAGGCTTCATTTCGGGCATATATTGTGCAGTCGTACTGTATACGTATCGGGCCAACTGTCTGCTGGGACCGTCTACCTCTCCACCATAAAAACGCTTCCATATGCGCTGTTGCTCATTCTCATCTGGATTATTGGCCTCTGAAAATATCCTAAAACTCCGATTATCAATAACCCCATCAATTCCGTGGATATTGCCGATCATGTCATTATTTAGAATTCCAATAATATCCCACTCGGCTTTCTTTGCTTCTGCGGCCATAATCTTCCCTCCAAACAATCCTTGCTCCTCCCCAGACAGTCCAACAAAAATGATACTTGATTCAAAATCATAGTTCGACAATACCCGTGCCGTTTCAAGCACACCTGCCATTCCGGATGCATTGTCATTCGCTCCCGGACTGTCATCCGTTGCATTTAAAGGGTCGGATATTCTCGAATCTATATCACCAGACATAATAATGTATCGATTTGGATATAAGGTTCCTCTTTTAATTGCCAATACATTTACAATCCATGTATCCTCAGGAATTCGTCTTGATTCTCCTTTTTTCACTTCCCCCCGTTGAAAACCAACTTCCAGACATCCACCGCAATCATTTGATATTCTGTCAAATTCAGACTTAATCCATCTTCTCGCAGCACCTATACCTCGAGTATCTGACACTGTATCAGAAAGCGTATGCCGCGTTCCAAAATTCGCAAGTTTTGTAATGTCGTGTTTCAACCGATCTGCTGAAACCGCATCAATGATATCGTATATCCTTGAATCTTGAACTGAAGGGGCATCCTTCTGCCCATGCAATTGAATCTGTCCAAAAAGAATGACAAGTAAAAAAAGATTTCGTTTCATGCATTTGTACTTCTAAGCCTACAAATCTTAAAAATACAATTTCTGCCTACAACCCAAAGCCCGATCCAGTAATTACCCCATCCATCAACTAAACAACTGAGTTACTAAGCAACTGAACAACTAAATAACGAGAAAAATTACTTCATAATACGTTCCACATTAACCATTTCCATCGCTTGATTCAAATCCAGTTCTCCTCGGTTAAATTTGTGCAATACAGACTTTTTGACAGAGAATTTCATAAATCTTGGAAAATCTTTACACCCTTTACATATGGTCATATTGATCTCGAACATTAGGACTTCATCTGAATCCAAATCTTTCATTGTACGGCCATAATTGACTAAATTTTCTCTGAAGTCCTTTTCAAATTGGGGCAGCAGCTCGACAACGTATTTGTTTCGCTCTTCTAATGTCAATCCTTCCTTATCTATGGTAGGCATGTAATACATATTGTCGTTGTGTTCGTAGGAAGAATAAAGCTTCATTTTAATGACCACACCAAAATTAGAGAGCTTGCTGTATTTGGGTTCACGCTCAGAATAATACGTTTTTGAAAGATCTTTTTTGTAAAGCCTCTTAAACATGGCAACCAACGTTTCGATATCCGGATCTTTCTCGTAACTGTGGACATTCTCTACTACCTTTACCATCTTAAAGAACTCCTCTCTTGAGATATCTCCTCGCCTGAGTTCATTGATTTTACCAACATTCACCTCAACCGTCAATTCGCTATCTGCCAGAACAATATCATCCGAAGCCCATATCGTCTTAGTTGTTGCAAGGCCTTTCTTTCCCTCCAAGTATAGGTCTTCTAAATTAATAGGGCTTTGACGTAAACCTGAACTCCCTCGTCGAATTGAAATCTTTTGACTTTCATCCAATTGCCCAATAATTCCGGCATAATCTGCTAAAAATGTTTTGCTATTTTCAATAAAGTGATCTTTCTCTTCTTCCAGCGGTTTTTTCAAATCTATCTCAACTCCATCCTTATGATCCTTGTGTTTCACTTTATCTGCTATAACCAAATAATTATATGAATTTGAACTTACATTAAAAACGACACCGTAATCCTCAATGTATTCTGCTTCGATGTCCTTATCTCGAAAATGCCATCCAGGGAAATTGTCGGTTTCTGTCTTTATAATGGTGCCCAAAGCATTTTCGGCAACTTCTAAATCCCGATGCATACGATCTTTGTCAATTGACTGAGCCGAAGTAGTGAACGCTACAGCTAATAGTGTTATTAGAGTTAAAAAATGTTTCATTTCTTTTTTGTTTAATAAAATGAACTTGCACATAGATTTGGCAAGCGCACGAAGTGTTTAATAACTTTTCAGGACTGGAGCTTCATCCGTCATAGATGTCAAGAGCGCATTGGTCCTGAATTGATGATCATCGATAGCCGTCGCTATCTCACTAAATGCATTTTGTATTTTATATTGATCGTTACGTCTTTTATTTTCAATGTATTCTACCAATCCGGTAAATGAATCTTCTAATTCTTGTCGTTGATTGTCCTCAATCGCCTTGAACATGGATTCCAGGCGCACATACTGTCCATCCATATTTTTGTTAAACATATTCTCCATCTCTGCAAGATTTACTTTGTTGTTGGAAGAAACTTCATCTATAGAAGCTGATAATCCGGATAAATCACTATTCACCTGATCTTTAAAAGCAACAAATTGACGATTTTGATCCTCTGCATATTTATCGATTGCTCTGGCTACAATGGCATCTATCTGCCCCGAACTGATGGTTTCTGTATTGGGTTCACCAAAACTAAGCATCAACGTATTTCCATTTTTATTAATCTCCAGCCCAATTAGTTGCAGTAGAACAGTAAATCCAACGATTGCTGCAGCATATTTCAACCAATTCGGCAACTTCAACCTTCTGGAATTGGCGTGGGGTAAAGGCTGTTCAACGGTTTCAACAAACGCTGAGGGCTCAAAAGCTGGAATATTTATATCTTCATTTTTCCAAACGCCTAGTTGTTGTTGTACAGCTCGCATATCTTCAATCCGTGCTTTTAGCAAAGGATTGTTTTCCAACTGAAGCTCAAACTGCTTCATTTCCTCCTCATTCATCTCACCAGATATGTAATCGATGATGTTTATTTCAGATGGATCAATTTGCTTCATAATGTATATCAATTTGTGCTCTATTGAGCATTAAGTTTTTTTTTAGAGCATTCAAGCCATAATACATTCGCGACTTAACCGTATTTTCTGATGTGTCTAATATTTTGGCGATTTCTCTAAATTTCAACCCTTCATATTCTTTTAAAATGATAACCTCCCTTTGTTCTTCGGGTATGGTTAGCAATGCTTTTTTTACTTTTTCTATGGCCTCTCTTCTTTCCATGATCTCTAATGGATTACGATCTCCGGCTTTTTGGGAATAAATGACTTCTAGGGGTTCGTGAAATCTTTGTTTTCGCAATAGATTTCTACATTGGTTGGCGGCAATTCGGAATACCCATGGGGTAAAACTCGAATGATCTCTCAACCCTCCTATATTTTTGGTGATCGAAACGAATGTCAACTGGGCAACTTCCTTTGCCATTTCGATCTTACCTGTAAATCTCAATGCATATCGATACACGTTGGGATACCAGATTCGCGACAATTTTTCCAACGCCGCTCGATCACCATTCTGTATTTCCTTCAATAAGGTCTCTATAGTGTGCTCTTCGTTCAAAAGTTTTCATGGTTTTCAGTATATAGAGAACGATATAATTGGAAAAGTTTTATTTATGAAAGTTTTTTTTCGGAGAAAGTTTAAATAAACATCCAACAATTGCTGTTAAAACAAATTTTCATCCAAATACTCCCCCAATTCATTTGTCAAAGCATAAAAGACGTGCAATCGATCCAAAACCTTTTCCAATCGGGGCCCATTATCCACCTTGGTTTGAGATGAAGTAACCAGATCAACGGCCTTCTTAAAACTCGTAGCCAGGTGATTGGCATCTGCATCCCTTCTCAGTCCGTAATAATTGATATGTGATGTTGCACATTCAACATGATGAATGTATACATCTGCAAGCTCATGGTCAAAAATTGATATTGTCGAGATGTCTTTTAGTATAGCATTTACCTTGGACAGACGCGATCTGGTTTTTCGGCGCTCATACAACCTTTCTATACTATTTTTGGCACGATCCAATAATTTTTTTCTATCATCTACATTCCCAAGCTCCATGGCATAATACTCCTTAATAGATTTGTATCTTGTATACAACTTATCCAATTCCTCTCTCAATTCATCCTCCGTTAAGGAGTCCAGAAACTTAGTAAAATTTGATTTTCTCAAGAAATTAAGGATTTTATGGCAATGCTCTGCTGTTGCAGTATCATCTCTTGTAAAATAGTAATTGGGTTATAATACAACGTCGTGCCTAAAACGGTATATCATCATCTTCTCCAAAAAAAAGATCATCCTCATCTTCATAAAAGTCATCATCTTCGTCTTCATACTCAAAGTCGACATATTTGTCCAAATACAATCGATTTTTCTTTTTATACCGAGACTGTTTATTAAAAAATTCACCGCATTCATAGATATCCACGACCTGCTTGTCTTCAGTTTCAATAAAAACCAAATCAATGTAGGAGTGCGATTTATTCCCAATAAATGAATAGCCTGTCACACCACAACTACAGCCATAACATTCTCCTCGTTCTTTGATCAAATGAAAATCTCCTAATTGTGAAAACTCCCAAAACAAATCTCCTAACTTTCTTGTAAACAGAGATTTAGAATAGTCTTGAAAAGTGTAATCGTCACTCAGCAGGGTTGATACCATATCAGCATCCATCTTCGTGATAAAATGGATTACAGCATCCAACTGTGTCTTTAAAGCGGGTCGGTTATTCATACGCGTCTTATCTTTAAAGTCCTTAGATATCTGCAATATATTAAAGAAAATTAATATATCAACTTAATTTCTTCCTTTTGATTAATTAGGTTTAATATAATGTGATAATCAAAAAATTATTGCTTCAATCTTGCTTCTGATTCAAATTTCTCAATCGCCAGTTCTATCAGTTTAGTAATTAAGTCCCGATACTCTATCCCAGAATACCCCCACAGCTTTGGGTACATACTAATTTTCGTAAACCCCGGCAAGGTATTTACTTCATTGACAATAATCTCGCCATCGGGTTTCAAAAACATGTCTACCCTCGTTAAACCACAACATTCCAAATTAACATATGAATTAATGGCTATAGATCTCGCTCGTTCTGTTTCCTCTTCGGTCAATTTAGCAGGAATTTCCAAGCCTGCGCCATCATCGTCCACGTATTTATTTTCGAAAGTATACCATTCTGTTTTTGGTAAAATCTCACCAATTACACTTGCTTGCGGTTGTTCATTACCTAAAACCGCACACTCAATTTCACGACCTACAATTTTCTCTTCAACGATTACCTTGGGATCATACTCAAATCCTTCTTTCACCGCTTTGTTGAAATCCTCCTCATTATCCACGAACGATACTCCCACAGATGATCCAAGATTTGCTGGTTTTATGAACAACTCACCACCAATAGACTTTTTGATCTCATCGTATGTTAAATGATCATTATACCCTTTTCGTAACGTAACAAAATTCGCAATTCCAATTCCAGAATCTCTCAAAAGTCGTTTCGTGACGTCCTTGTCCATTCCTGCCGAAGAACCTAAAATTCCACACCCTACGCAAGGAAGACCAGCTACTTTGGCCAATCCCTGAATCGACCCATCTTCTCCAAATGCACCATGTAATACAGGATATAAAACATCTATTTCTGTGATTACATTGCCTGTTGCCTGATCTACTATAGTACGATCTCCAGTGTTCTGACTAAGATAAATAGCATTGTCATACTCCGGAAGAGCTACCAACTGAGCATTGCCAGGGTTCTTTAATTCTAATTCTCCCTCATTATAATGCCAAATCCCATTTTTATCAATTGCCAGTCGAATTACTTCAAATCGATCTTTGTCCATATTCTCGATCACATTACTCGCTGATAGCAATGAAATAGAATGTTCTGGCGACCTTCCACCGAAGACTACCCCCACCTTAATTTTACCATTTTTCATACCTGCAATTTTCGTTTTCCTTTTCAAATCAAAAATAGAAAATTCCAGATAGCATCAAACTTCCATCTACTATTCGATCCATTATTTCTATTTTCCGTCCATTTCTTAAATTCTCCATCTACAATTGAATTATGACTGTTTATAAAAATTCTTTGAGTTCTCGTTGATACCTCGTTTTGCTCCGTTTGTTTATCAGCTTCGCTCAATGTTTATTTGCATCACCAGTTTAAATTTGCAACCAAGTCCACAATTCGAAAACTCAGTAATTTCACCTCTCCAATTTTTCCAATCTCTTCAATCTCTTCAATTTTTCCAATCTCTTCAATCTTTCCTTACATTTGCACCAAACTAAAAAACAAAACATGTCAAACGGATTATTAGCAGGTAAAAGAGGAATTATCTTTGGGGCACTCGATGAAAACTCCATCGCATGGAAGATAGCCGAAAAATGTGTCGAACAAGGAGCAAAGATTACACTTACAAATGCTCCAGTGGCAATGCGGTTCGGTAAAATTCATCAACTTGCTGAAAAATTAAATGCGGAAGTAATAGTAGCGGATGCAACCAGTCTGGAAGATTTGGAAAATCTAATTGTAAAATCACAAGATATTTTGGGTGGAAAAATGGACTTCATTCTTCATTCCATTGGTATGTCACTGAATGTTAGAAAAAAGAGAGAATACGACAATCTCAACTATGATTGGATGCAAAAAACATTTGACATTTCAGCCATTTCTTTTCACAAGCTCATGCAGACCGCAATGAAATTGGATGCAATGAATACATGGGGTTCAATCCTTGCTTTAACCTACATTGCGGCACAAAGAGTATTCCCGGATTATAATGAAATGGCAGAATCCAAATCATTGTTGGAGAGTTTTGCCAGAAGCTTTGGCTACCATTGGGCAAAAAAGCGAATGTTAGGGTAAACACCATCTCACAATCGCCAACAATGACTACTGCTGGTAGTGGAGTAAAGGGTTTTCAGGAATTCTTTGATTACTCTGATAAAATGTCTCCTCTTGGAAACGCCAGTGCCGAAGATTGTGCCAATTATTGTGTGACACTCTTTTCGGATCTTACGAGAATGGTGACAATGCAGAATCTTTATCATGACGGAGGATTTAGCAACATGGGAATGGCACCGGAAGTATTAGGCATGTGATCTAAATGGGAATTTTTCTAAAAATATCAAGGGTCGTACTTATCATAGTATTGCCCTTTTTTATTTTGATCAGAGGCTCTTCATTTATTCATAACAACC
Source organism: Bacteroidota bacterium (assembly GCA_039194925.1). Taxonomy (GTDB): domain Bacteria; phylum Bacteroidota; class Bacteroidia; order Chitinophagales; family Saprospiraceae; genus CAJXUU01. The sequence continues at coordinate 14,296 of JBCCVV010000026.1, read as the reverse complement.
ATAATTTGGGTCCATGGCTGTCCTTGGGAGGTGGCGCATTGATCACGGCTATTCTTTTGTTCATCTACATGTCATTTATTTATCGAAGATTTACAAAAAAATTTGGCGATCGTGACAATCTTAAACGCAGAAGTCTTTTTGCGCTTGCTTTGGTCGTTTTATATTGTGGATATGGGTTGTTCTTTATTTCTTCAGACAATTTTAAAAATCCGGATTTAAAATCGGAAATCACAGAATTGCATCCTTTACTGCGACTTGGTGTAAGTACGTTCATATTAATGGACAAGGACATGATCATAACCGATGCTAGCCGAGTACCCGAAGACTACCGCAAAATGGGCTTACAAACAGCTCGAAATTCATTACATTATAAACAAGAAGATGGTTTCGCATATGCCATAGACCTTAGAACCAATAATAGAAATGAATTTCGGAATAGAATGATGCAAGTTTATTTCAATATTCTCGGGTTTAATACGCTTCGACATAGCGGTACCGATGACCACCTACATGTAAGTTTATATTGTCATTATCGACCAGGAGCCAGGTAAAATTTTCATCCTTTTTTAAACTATCTAATTGTAACAATGTTTCCTTAAAATTACATTTACAGCATTGTTACACACTCAATATGTTATCAAAATTTAGCGGTTTAAATCTTGACTTTGCGGGAGCAGCAGCCGCAACGTTATGCACCTTGCATTGTGCAGCATTCCCGATTTTATTGTCTTTTGGATTCATTTCCAGCACCTCTCACAACCACATAATTGATTGGACTTTAATGTTGGTAGGAGTTCTTATTGCCGGCATTGTACTTATTAGGGATTACAAATCAGTCCATAAAAACAGGCTGCCAACAATTCTTGCTAGTATCGGTTTTTCAGTTTTATTTTTTGGTATTGAATCGCATGGAGAATTTCTTTTTCTAAATATCTTGGGAGGATGCTTTATGGTTGCCAGCCATTTTTTTAACTGGAGATTATCCCATACCCATTAATCATTGAAGTGATTTAAAACGTAGGTCAAAATGACATATAACTGCCTGATAAACAGATTGAAGCTTCCTGCCGTTTTTGTAGGAAAGGCATTTTTGAGGTTCGTATCCAAAGCTTCCGATAAATCCATAGCTTTATTGAATAACAGCTGATGAGATGTGTTTCAATGAGTTGCAATGAAATTGTCAATATGTTTTTAAATCACTTTAATAGTCAATTATTCCTTATGAAATTTCAAACCTATAGATCTCACTTGAATCGAAAAAAAATCAAAATATTTTCGTCTAAATGAACTTTTCTTCAACAAAATATTTTAGTTTTGATGAAAATATACCCAAAAATCAAAAAATAAAAGTAACTCTAACGCTGAGTTTACAAAGATGTAATTGGTTTATCGTGATAGCAGAGGTTAGAGACGCCCGTTTCTAGCCTCTCTTTATTTTATAAAAAAGAATATCTTTTCCGGACCATACATTTTTCACATCACCTCAAACGTTCAAATCAACCCAACTGAATTTCATAAACCCTGAAGTGATTCAATTGCGTAGGTTAAAATGATATATAACCGCTTGACGTACAGATTGGAGCCCTTTTTTAGGTACGTAGCCAATGCTTTCGACAAGTCCATAGCTTTGGAGCCAAAAAAAAACTTCTGAGATGTGTTTCAATGAGAAGTAAGGGGATTAACAACATACTTTTAATCCTACATTGAAACATCCCCATTTTAATCACAGGGAACGTTAAGAATAGTACAAAGTTCACCACGTTTTACAAGATTAAAGATAGCATCTATAGCATCCTTTGTGAATTCTTTGATTATAAACCTAAAGGCCCCTGGTGGTTCATTGTCAACATCACATATAGCATAATATCGAATGTCCCAAAGTAGAAGTAAATCACTTCTCTAAAAGAATGTCAAGCTATATTGTCAAGTTCTCAATTAATTCACGTAATTTTCATGAAATTGGATGATGGGTCTTATTGGTAAGGCTCCAAAAAATAATTCGAAGGTGTTTGACTTAAAGTTATTGTCTTATTAATGGATAATATTGATTATGAAAATCAATAATCTTTGGGTTACCAATTACTGGTTTAATTCCATTTCTTTTTTCAGATAAATCTTTATTAAAATGTATTGCAACAGTGTGTTTGATCGAATAAAATTATTTAGGATGATAGTATTAAGGTTCAGCAAATTTGTTTTGCTGGTTATCATTACGTTGACATTAGCCATATCATGCAAAAGCAAGAAACATTTAAAATCAGAAAGTAACATAAATTCTCTAGAAGAGGTTCTTGGTAAAGGGTGGCAATGTTATGCAGCCCCGGACGAATTTAAAAAGGCGGGGATTGTGCTGGAATACACAAAAGATAAACTATATGTCTTTGATTCAGATTACAGTGATAAAAGCATTTCAGGAAATTCAGCTATTGGATCGATAAATTATTCTCTTAATACTAATTACGGAGGAGTACTTCAACTATTACAAGGGCTATCCCTGTTTAGTCCGGATTCTAATATTTCTGCAAATTTATCTCGTAATACCATTGTATCCGTCAATTATAAAAACACCAAAAAGCATGTTATCAGCGGTATAACAGCACAGACTATTGCCTTCGACTATTCTAAAAGGAAACTTGTACCTACAAGTCGTTATTTTTTAATTCGTGAATCTCAATCAGCCCTGGATTTAAATATTGAAATTGAAAAAAGCGTACTTGATACTCTGTTTGGGTCCATAGAGGTCGCAAAATTCGCTAAAGCTTCTTCAAACAAATTCAGCGAGGGTAAAAACAGTTATGTTTTAAAAAATGAATATAAACAAGCTTTAGGGATATGTACTCTTGTGACTGAACTAGATATTAAGAGGGGAGCAACTGGAATTCAAAAAGTAACTTTAAGCAATAACCCACATTATATACCTCATGAAATTAATATTTCTAAAAAATAGCGCTCTACTTATTTACTTATTATTGCTTTTATTTTTAACACTTGATTCCTGTACTGTAAAAAAGAATCCAGGTAAAAATAACAATCCAGACAATCCAAAAAACAAGAATGAAATTCCATTAAAGCTTTCTGAAAATCTGGAATCATACATAAATGAATCTGAAATTCCTTCAAAACTACTGCTTCAATTAGAAGAATGGAATGCACTACCTACTTGGCTATCCAAAGGAAAAAAAAGTCGAGAAGATTGGTTAATTGCTTTGCATGAGAACACGATCAAAATGGGGTGGCCCAAAAAATCACAAGATGCAGTTACAAAAGTCAACGTTAGCAGAGGAATCGAACTTGCTGGCGCAACAACAGGTTCAGAATTATCAATTTCTATTCAAGAATCTTTACCAATCCTATTGCAAAAACTTTTAGAAATAATAAATGGATGTATAATTGCAGAGAGTGTTGATGAACAAAGAATGAAGATCTTTATTGATTCATTAAATTTTGAAAAATGCATTTCTCGCTCAAAATTATTCCTGGGATTCCTGGAGAAAATTGAATTTTATGATAGTCCATTGTCCGAATCGCAATCGCCATTAATTCAAAGTGCCACTGAATTCTTATATTATCATGAGTTCGGACATATTTTAGCTTCTATTCCTGACTCTTTAGACTTCATAAAAACGGAGTTATTGCCGGAAGAAGATGAATACGAAGAAGAAATATTAGCGGATTATTTCGCATTTATAATGACAAGTGTAAAATATGAAAAACAGTCTCCCGATGATCAGTTTATTGCTTTTTCCGGAATATCACTTGCAATGAGCCTTATATTATGTCTCGATTTTTGTGATCATAGCGTAAGTAAGAATGGATTTCTTGAAACCAAAATGACAAGTTTTAGAATGTCAAGATTAAAGCATTGGACGATGATTTCTGTTGATCAAAAATTGTTAACGCCTCAGGCCAATAGTGGACTATCAATTTTATGGGATACAACGGATAAAATTCTTAGTTCAATTACGGATACTACCTCACCAATATTCAATCTAATCTATGAAACAACTAGTCAACCGCGTCAAAATTGGACAGTGGCTAGAAATGAATTTGTAAAATGGTATACCTTTGGAAACAGATCCAAAATAATTGCTGAATTAGAACTTGTTTATAAGAGTGCGAAAGAACAAACCAAATTTCCAAAAGCTCAAGCGGCACTTGAAATATTTGAATATATTATTGATTCCACTTCTCATCTTGAACCTGAACTGGGATTAAAAGAATCAGTAGACTATTTCATGAATTAATGTTTTATACTCATATAAAAGATTATTCGGTTAAAATATACTTACCCAAGGCGGAAACATCGGAATATTGCAGTCTTCAAAGTTTAGTATTCGCATTTTTCAGTGATTTTTACAATTAAGACTTGGCATACCAGAATCGGTGTACATATCAAAATAAATTATGTTTTTGCAATTTAATTAACTGACTATCAAATAATTGCAGAAAATAAATTCCTCTTCCTATTTTTAGAAATTGGTATCTTTGAAAAACACAATTTTAAGTGCCATTAAACCCTATTGACCTATTGGAGTCATAGGAGTAATCAAAAAATTAAATCAACATGAAACACTTTAAAATTTTAAGCCTTGCACTTTTTTTCATGGTTGGATCAATGCACCTTTTCGCACAATCGGAAGATGATGCTACTGGACTACTCGGAGACAACTTTAGCCTGGAAGGCGCTCTAGAGGTATTCAAAAATTCCTCTTCAATGGAAGATTTCGAAACTCAGCTCAATAACGAGGATAAATCAATTAATAACCTTGACCTGAACGAAGATGGCGATATCGATTATATCAGAGTGGAAGACAACATGGAGGATAATGTCCATGCCATTGTACTCCAAGCCTTGATATCAGAAAACGAGTCACAGGATATTGCAGTAATTGAGATTGAAAAAACTGGAGAAGAATCTGCCACATTACAAATAGTTGGAGATGAATATCTTTACGGTGAAGACTTCTATGTCGAAGCTTTTGAAGAAGAAGCAACCTCAAAAAGCAGAGGACCTTCAGCAGATTATAAAATTAATCGTGTAGTTGTCAATGTATGGTTTTGGCCATCCGTACGCTTTGTCTACAGACCTAATTATGTAGTTTATCGCTCACCTTTTAGATGGGGCGTCTACCCAAGAGCGTGGAGACCTTGGAGACCTCTTTCCTGGAACGTATATCATGGAAGAAGATTTCATTACACCAGAAGTTATCGAGTCATACGAACACCTAGAATTGTTAGTGCTCGTAGAATATATACCCCAAAAAGAACCACCTCAAAAGTTGTAGTAAAAAGGTCAAAAACCGTAACCAGAACTAGAACCACAAGATCTGGAAACACCGTTGTAAGAAGTAAAACCAAAACCACTGCCGTTGGGAAAAATAAAAACGGGAAGGTGAAAGCTAAAAAAACAACAAAAACCACCAAAGTCAAAAAGGACGGAAATAAAACAAAAGTGAAAAAGGCTAAAACCACTAAAGTTCGGAAGAAAAAGAGAGGAAACTAATTTCATTCACTTCAGTAAAAACAGGAATCGAATCTTAATTATCGGTTCCTGTTTTTTATTTTTACTTTGCGACACCCATATGATAACCCGCAAGAATATGTCTAAACAGTACCAACCATTATTGAATTCTATTTCCAGTTCCTCTAAAATTTAGAGTGATTAATCGGTTAGAACATTGACCTTTTTGATTTTTAAAGTACATTAGTAACCTATCTTTACTAGCATTCGAATAACACTAAACAATCCAAAATCGTGAGCATAAAGTATAACTCTCCTGTAATTCTAACTTTCGCCTTGATTTGTTCCGCCGTGTTTTTCGGAAACAATATCTTGGCAGGAACGCTAATGGATTATTTCACGGTAAAAAATACCATAGACTGGACAAATCCTCTGTCGATCTTTAGTTTATTCTCACATGTCATCGGGCACGGCAGTTTGGAACATTTATTGGGGAATATGACATTCATATTGTTATTAGGCCCGATTGTAGAAGAGAAATATGGCTCAAAATTCACACTACTAATGATCGCGCTAACTGCCTTAATTACCGGAATTTTAAATATAGCTTTTTTCAATACAGGACTACTTGGTGCTTCCGGGATTGTTTTCATGCTTATCCTTTTGGTTTCTTTCACGAATGTCAAAGGAGGACAAATTCCCTTGACTTTTATCCTGGTTGCTGTTCTTTTTATAGGCAAAGAAGTGATACAAAGTCTACAATCCGATCAAGTATCTCAATTTGCACATATAATCGGGGGAGTGTGTGGAAGTATTTTTGGGTTTGTCGGAAAAAAGGAAAAATCAAATAGATCGTCCAATGCTTAATTTGATAATATCAATTTGATTTACCCAATCATCATCTTCACTGCCCAAATCAGGATAGCCCCGGAAAGCAAATAAGTATAGTACTTTTGTTTGATTTTGATAAGGTCAACAATTATAAAACTCAAAGCCAGCGTAAGCATTACAATAATAATTTGCCCTAATTCCACTCCCACATTAAAATAAAATAAAGGCCCCACAATACTTTCTTCCTGTCCCAACATCGCCTTGAAAAAGTTGGAAAATCCAAGCCCATGAATAAAACCAAAACCCAAAGCAAGCAAATAGTTGGTTCCGGGTTTCTCGTTATTCATTCTGCCCAGTAAAATATTATGAATGCAGGTTAGAATTATTGTAATGGGAATGAGGGTTTCAACCAAACTTGCTGAGATCGTAAGAATTTTGAGTGCCGATAGAGCTAGCGTAAGCGAATGTCCAATGGTAAAGGCAGTAACTAAAATTAATACCTTCTTCCATTCTTTTACGGTATAAATAGCACACAAAGCAATCACAAAGAGTATGTGGTCATAACCTTTTGGATCAAGTATATGCTCGAACCCTAATCGTGTATATACATCAAACACTTTAGAAAAAACTTAAATTTTAAACGCCGTATCTATAAGTTTTTCCTGCTGCTCATCATGAACTTTTTTGAATCCCGTTGCAGGAGATGCACTAGAAGGGCGTGAAATCAGTTCAATAGGCTCTTTTCTAAGATATCTCATCACATAATCCCAATATCCCATGTTAGCAGGTTCTTCCTGCACCCAAACCACATCACTCTTTTTGTACTTGGCGATCAAGCTTTGCACCTGCTCCTCCGGAAAAGGGTGTAATTGCTCAATTCGTGCAATGGCTACGTCACTTCGACTATCCTCTTCTTGTTTTGCCAAAAGGTCATAATACACCTTACCGGTACACAGGATCAACCTTTTCACTTTGGATGCTACAGCATTTGTGTCATCTATAGTTTCTACAAATGTATTTTTACCGGATAACTCGCTTATGTCTGAAATACATTTTGGATGCCTCAATAAAGACTTAGGAGACATCACCACCAGTGGTTTTCTAAATGGCAGTGCCAGTTGTCTTCTTAATAAATGAAAGAAGTTGGCCGGTGTAGTCACATTGGCTACAATCATATTGAAATCCGCACAAGACTGCAAAAACCGCTCTACCCGCGCACTACTATGTTCTGGTCCCTGTCCTGCATATCCATGGGGCAACAACATTACCAATCCACTCATCCGTTGCCATTTACTCTCCGCAGCACTTATGTATTGATCTACTATGGTCTGAGCACCATTGTAAAAATCGCCAAACTGTGCTTCCCAAATCACCAGGGAATCGGGTGAAGCAAGTGAATATCCATACTCAAACCCTAAAACCGCAAATTCGGACAACAATGAATTGTAAATCATATACCTTCCCTGTGAATCAGATAATTTACTTAATCTATTGTATTCTTCGAAAGTCTTCGAGTCCCTTAATACGGCATGTCTATGCGAAAAGGTCCCTCTCTTCACATCTTGGCCACTCATCCGAACATTCTTTCCCTCTAGTAGAATCGATCCATATGCAATTAATTCGCCAAATGCCCAATCTATTTTCTTATTCTCGATTAATTTCTTAGAGCCTTTTTGTAAACGTGCAACTTTAGATAACGGGTTAAACCCTTCAGGAAGGTTTAATAACTTATCCACTACTTGATCTACAACCTTCTTCGTTACAGCAGTTTTTACAGTCTTCAAATCTTTGATCCTGGCGTTTTTCTTAAGCTTCCTCCAAGCCTGTTCAGGCTCTTGATAGGTATAAGGAAGTGGCTTTTGCTTTACCAAATCCAAACGCTCTTGCAGATCTGACCAAAAATTTTGTTCCATTTGTTTGGCCATTGCCTCATCTACATCACCCCGTGCAATCAATTTTTCTACATAAATCTCTCTTGGATTTTTATGCTTGCTAATCAATTCATACATTTTGGGTTGTGTGAATTTAGGATCATCTCCCTCATTATGGCCATGTTTTCGGTAACACACCATATCTACAAAAACATCATTATTGAACTTCTGTCTGTATTCAATAGCCAATTCCACTGCCCAAATAACAGCTTCCGGATCATCACCATTAACGTGAAAGACTGGAGCCTGGACCAAGTTGGCGGCCGCAGTACAATATGTGGAGGATCGAGCATCTTCAAAATCAGTGGTAAATCCAACCTGATTATTGATTACGTAATGCAATGTTCCTCCTGTATAATATCCATCCAACTTGCTCATCTGCACGGTCTCATAAACAACTCCCTGTCCTGCAACTGCTGCATCTCCATGAATCAAAATAGGTAGCACCTTATCGTAATCTCCATCGTATAAAATATCTGCTTTAGCTCTGGTAAATCCTTCCAGGACCGGATCTACTGATTCCAGGTGAGACGGATTAGGGGCAAGTTTAAGGTCAACCTTCTTACCATCAATTGTCTCAACTTGCGAACTATACCCCAAGTGATACTTTACATCACCGTCCCCAAAACTCATATTAGGTACCGCTGCGCCTTCAAACTCATTGAAGATATTTTCGTATGTTTTACCCATAATATTCGCCAAAACATTCAATCTACCTCTATGAGCCATACCGAATAACACTTCCTCTACTTTGTCAGAAGCAGCAGCAGATATTATGGCATCCAGTGCAGCTATTGTCGTTTCTCCACCTTCAAGGGAAAATCTTTTTTGACCAACGTATTTTGTATGAAGAAATTTCTCGAACATCACTGCACCATTCAACTTTTGCAGGATTCTTTCTTTTTTCTTTAACGAAAGACCATAACCTCCATTTGTATTGATCGATTCAAATTTTGACCGCAGCCAATTTCTTTTCTCTCTATTTTCAATGTGAGAATACTCAACACCAATCGTTCCCGTATATACTTCCTCTAATCGTTTAAGAATTTGTCTCAATGTGCCATTTTCCAGACCTATTTCTTTACCCGCCTGAAATACCTGATCCATATCGTCTTCAGATAAGTCATAATCCTTTAGATCTAGATGCGGTGCTCGATCCAGCCTTTTCCGTATCGGATTAGTATCCGACAAAAGATGGCCCCTAGTCCTAAAACCATGAATTAGCGACAATACTCCAAATTCTTTTAGGACTTTTCCTCCCTCATATTCACTTTGACCTCCTGAATCCTGAGGAGCGACACCGGCAAATTCAAAACCTTCAAAAAATGTCCTCCACCCACTATCTACACTAATCGGATCTTCTGTGTATTGTCGATACATTTTTTCGATGAAGGCGGGGTGGGCATTATATACGTATGAATAATCTTTCATGATATTATAATTCTAAACTCTTTACGTTACAAAGAATGTGTTCATAATTTTGCACCGCAAATATGTAGATAAATGCGTTCTTGTGCTAGAAACTCCATAGATATTTGTTCATATAACAAAATGCTTTTCGCAGCGAATTGTTGCTGAATTCCAACAAATAGAATACAAAATAAATCTTCTTACTTTCTTTCTTTATTCAGGAAAATACGTTACTTTTGCACTCCAATTTAAAATTAGTGAAATGGCACATCATAAATCTGCATTAAAAAGAATCAGACAAGACGCTAAAATTCGTCTTAGAAATAGGTATTACAAAAAATCCACTCGTACTGCAATTGCTAAGTTAAGAGCGATGACAGATGCTAAAGAAGCTGCTGGTTTTCTTCCTAAAGTAGTTTCAATGATTGACAGATTGGCTAAGAAAAACACTTGGCACAAGAATAAAGCCTCAAACTTAAAATCAAAATTAACTAGACACGTGAGTTCACTTGGATAGTTAACACCTTAATATATATTCAATCTCAATGGGTGTATTGTTTTTTTTAGCAATACACCTTTTTTTATTTCTTTACTTAAAAAATGAAGCACACTCAACGATTGAGGTTTTGCCATTTATGGTTTTCGAATACGTAAAACCCGGAAGCACACTATACCCCCCCACATTACCATTAATATCCATTGCCAACAATCCTACTTGCAATTCATCACTTTTCCCACGCATTTTCTTAGCTATCCTTTTTATTGCTTTCTCACAAGCCATTTGAGGCACATCCCCTCCTCTCATAAATTCTACTACCAGAAATGACGATAGGTTTTTCATCATTAACTCTCCCATACCTGTTGCGGTACAACCACCAACCTCACCGTCCACAAACAATCCAGCTCCAATTATTGGTGAATCCCCTACTCTTCCTTTTAGCTTGTATGCCAACCCACTTGTGCTACATCCACCTCCCATTTTACCTTGATGCCAACCCAGCATACCAATAGTATCATGCTGTTCAATATTAGGAATTGGTTTATACTTCTTTTCTTTTAGCCATTCCTTGTACTCAGCCTTAGATTGATCCGTTAGAAGATCGATTTTCTTATGACCTTTTGAGAGCGCAAATCTCGTAGCTCCTTCCCCTGCCAGCAGTACATGAGGTGTATTGTACATTACCTCTTTGGCTACTTGTATTGGGTGCTCTATTCCCTGCATAAAACAAACACCTCCAGCCTCACCGTCATGATCCATAATACAGGCATCCAGGGTAACATCACCATCTCTATCGGGTCGACCACCTTTACCCACTGACATATCCGTAATATCAGACTCCACGTATGAAATCCCATCCACGATAGAATCAATAACATTTTTGCCTGAAGATGCAGATACGGATGCTGTGTTATTTGCAGTATCATTATTCCAGGTACTTACAAAAATAGAATCGTTGTTATTCGAATCTTTAGATGCGCATCCATATAGCATTGATTTGGATGACAATACCGCCGGGAAAACAGCTATTGTAGGAAATAATTTAAGAAGGCTTCTCCTCTTTATGGATTTGTTCATAGTTTATTTATCATTGTATCCATTTGATTGAGAATGACATTGATCTCAGATTATTCTTGTACAAATGGTGTATTGAAATTACATTATGTCTGTACTTCTTCAAATTGCGCTTTCTCTAATTCGTTTCTTACCACCAAAATGGTTGATAAGAATTGTCTATCTGACATTACTATTTACAAAGTACAGAAAGCAAGTTATCAATAATAACTATAATTCCACAATCGATTCAATCTCGAAACCCATTGAATTTGATCAATTTTATTCGAAATGCTTATACAATATAGCCAGAATAATGGTAGAAACGGTAACACTTACTAGTTCTCATACAAAATCAATAGCATTTACAAAAATTGACGAAATAGAGCGAAGATGTGCAGAAAACAATGGGCTTATCCTCATGGCATCACACTATGGAAATTGGGAATTGGCTTGTATCACCTTACCCAAACACACATCCATTCCGTGCTACGGAGTCTACAAACCGCTCAAAAACAAAACATTAGACGGCAAGTTGAAAAAATTAAGATCTCAATTTGGCCTACAACTAATCCCTATGAATTCGATAGCCCGATCGATGTCTGAAAACAGTAGAAATTCTAAACTGGGCATTTATATATTAATTGGAGATCAAAACCCAAGATCCATACAAAACGTTATCTGGGCCGATTTTCTAGGTATCTTATCAGCCTTTTCTAGTGGAGTTATAAAACTGCACAAAAAATATAAATTCTCAATTGCTTACATGAAAATAACTCCAGCAAAAAGTATTTTTAACTATTACATAGATTTTGTATTTCACAAACCTGAAAATTCATCAAACATCATAAAATGGTATAGCCAGTGCGTTGAAAATCAAATCCAAACAAATCCACAGTTCTGGTTATGGTCACATAAAAGATGGAAAAGAAAATACACACCACCTAAAGAATAGCTAGTAAGTCTTACCAAAACTACCAACCCTGGTGATTAAATATTGAAGTCATTTGAAAAAGCATGTTAAATGGAATGTAAGGGTTTGGAATTCAACTATGTTGTTTTTGAATTCATAGCCAAAGCTTTCGATAAAGACATGCTACGGAGACAGAGAATAGCTGAAGATATTTGTTTTAATGACTTGCTATATCGTTTATAAGCAACTTCACTAATAAGATAAAAATTAACTGAAATTATTTGGAAGGGTCTATCTTTTGATCATTTTAAGTACATTTCTTCTGTACTCAGTATCTAAAATCACGTTATAATGTCCCCGTGGACAATCTTGCAAATCAACAATGACTGTATTGTTTCCTTCATAGATATCATGCGTAGTTTTATTCACCATTCTTCCCGCATAATCAACAACAGATACCGTTACGCTTTCCTCTCGCGATCCGTATACCTTTATTTGCATAGATTCTATCACCGGATTTGGGTAGATCACAGCTTCCAATGGGAATGGAATTAAAGATGGACCTCCTTCAATGCTTTCATGCGGAATAGCTTTAAAGACATTATCCTGCATAATGTCAATTGATGTATTCCTCATCAATATATCTCTCATCGATATCGAGAAAATCTCATCCATTTCTTCTTGGCTAAAATCCATATTTTCAAAATAGAAACGATCTCCCTCTCTAAGAGCTTGAAATTGTCGTTCCATCAATGTAGCTACTAAGTTTCCAAAAAGAACACCATCCAAGTGCGGCTCTGCCAACATTCCCACCCAGGCATCTACGTTGTCAATATCCCCAAACACAGATTCCATCAATTCCGCCTCTTCGGAATTATCAGTCAGTTCATCAAAAGAAGACAATCTTGGCATCCCCAGATAAACACGAAGGGTATTATAATCTGTTATGCCTCGTTCTCTACCTCTATTGATATTTATAGCAGCCAAATCAAGTCCTCCGGCACCAGGTGCACCAAAAAGGAAATTTCTTACATCATCAATAACTTTGCAATCAAATTCTTGCTGAACCTGAGTAGCCATGCCTTTGAAATAAGCATCAATGCCACCAGCAAATTCTACAACAAATGGATTAAAAAAAGCATCTTTCAGACTAATATTTCCTCCTTTTATTTCACGACCGTTATTATCCATTCGAATGATCGTACCATTGATCAATGTATGTCCCATTCTAAATGCTGCCGTGGAAAATTCATTAAGAATTTGAGGATTTACCGTAGGATTATATCCATTATAAGGAGGCAACCCTACACCTAAAGCCGGCAACCACTCATTATAAACTATTCTTTGGTAGTAAGCAATCAACCGTTTTCTTGCTGCCTGATAGATCCGCTCATCATCCCATCCCGGATGTTTATCTTTTACTTGATCACAAAGCTTATTATGTTCCCTTACGAAGAGCGTGTGAAAAGCAATTAAAAGTGGATTTTCATTTGCTCTGATGTCACCCGCAACGTACATTTTGGTAAGCGTATGTGTATCATCCGCCATCAACGGAGCATTAACGTCTACATTTGAATTGAATTCACCATCTACGGTATTCCAGGGCAACATATCCCGGGCACTAACTTTCAACTTTCCATTCGCCTTGGTTCTTAACCAATTAGCGCAATGTTCATCTGAACCATATACTTGAGAAAGATCAAGAAATGCAGTTATTCTATTTTGATGCTCTCGAGGATTTTCTATTGATGTGCCTGTTCCCTCTGCTGCTTCGCTTCTAGACATTCGTATAACAGTCCCTGGAATAAAGTGCTCATCATTATCTGGAACTACAATATTATTTAATGCCTCATGTCCATTTTCGGAAAGGATAATATCATGATCTACAAACTGACCAAATACCCAAGTATAGTCACTTAATGATAAATCAGATTGGATGATACCGTCTTGTGCAAAAAGGATGTTGCTTATTATTCTAGGGTTTTCTTTTCCATCCTGTATGTCCAATTTGGGTTCTGAAATGCCATCTGCATAATCTGCCGGACTTATTCTTGGCTGGACATCCCCTACAGCCCCCCAGTGAGGGTTACTTAAATTATTACCGAATCCATCAATTAATCTTTCGGCCTGTGCCTGTATTTCCTGGGACAAAACGCCAAGAAATAAAAACACAAAGAGGTGTTTATATGTCAGGTAAT
>JBCCVV010000025.1:0-42042 GCA_039194925.1 Bacteroidota bacterium | reverse complement strand
GGTCGATCTTTTTGTACAAGACCCCTGATTTTATAGGAACTCCAGTTGTTTTGCTCGCTTTTACTTATATTTTACATAAATAATAGTAATGCATAAAAACACATATATTAAAACTGTTTATGTCTTGATTGGTTAGTTTTGCGGTAACAAAGTATCTGATGATGCCAAAAATCAACGTAGAAACGTACAAGAAATCATTCCGTGAAGATATGACCGGGGCCCTTCTGGCAGCCATTATTGGTCTTCCCATGGGCCTGGCATTTGGAGTTCAATCGGGCTTGGGCGCAGAGGCGGGTATCTACACCGCAATTATCCTGGCCTTCGTAGCTTCTCTGTTTGGCGGAACAAAAACCTTGATCACAGATCCTACCGGACCGATGACGGTGGTCGCTGCTACCATTGTGACCATGGGCCTAACTTCGGCTGGTGGTGATATGGCGAATGCATGGCCATTAATCATAGGAACTTTTGCCCTGGCCGGTGTTTTTCAGATTATTTTTGGTGTTTTGGACTTTGGAAAGCTGGTGAAATTTATGCCCTATCCGGTACTTTCCGGATTTATGGCTGGGATAGGTGTTATTATCATTTCTGTCCAATTATTTCCGATGCTCGGCTACGATTCGCCCAAGGGATTTCTGAACATCATAACCCAGATCGATGTGCCATTGTCCAATATTAATTACCAGTCCCTTATGTTGGGGAGTATCACGATAGGCATCATCTACTTGCTTCCTTTGGTCACCAAAAAGATTCCTTCCATCCTGGTCGCTTTAATAGTCGGTACAGGCTTGTCGGTTGCATTTGGTATGAATGTTCCGGTCATCGGAAGTATCCCCCGGGCAATGCCGACTTTTCACTTTGGCGAACTGTTTAGTCTTCAAATGAGTGACCTTCAGTTGATGATTACACCCGCGATAATGTTGGGTGGTTTGGGAGTAATCGATTCGCTGTTGACCTCGGTAGTCGCAGATAATTTGACGAAAACAAAACACAACAGCCGCTGGACCGTGATAGGGCAGGGCGTGGGTAATATTGTAACCTCTCTTTTTGGCGGTTTGCCGGGAGCAGGTGCTACGATGGGGACCGTCACCAATATCAAAGCGGGTGCGCAGACACGCCTGTCGGGTATAATGAAGGGTGTCTTCCTGCTTTTGATTGTAATTGGAGTTGCCGATTATGTAGAATTGATACCTACTGCTGTGCTGGCCGGAATTCTGATCACCATTGGTTTGGGCATTATTGATTACAAAGGGGTGAAAATGTTGCTTAAAGTGCCAAAACAAGATGCCATTGTATGGGCGATCGTGCTACTGGTTACCCTGTTTGATAATCTATTGGATGCTGTTGGTGTGGGGTTTGCTTTGGCTTCCATCCTGTTCATTGGCAGAATGTCGAAGATGATGAGCCGCACGCATTCGACCAAAACCCTGCATGATCTTGTGAAACAGGGAGAGATCCCTGAGCAATTGGCCAAATCAATCTACGTACTCAACCTGCAGGGGCCGCTCTTTTTTGGATTTACCGATCAATTCCGGGAGCATTGCAGTTCTATCAATGGGGTGACTGCGGTAATCCTGCGCATGCACAATGTACCCTTCCTGGATCAAAGTGGTCTGGTGACCTTGGAAGGTGCGATCAAGGAATGGCACGAACGGGGAATACAAGTTTACATCACCGGAGCCAATTCCGAAATGTTGCATCTATTGCGCAAGGTAAACCTAATTCCATCCGTAATCCATGAAGACAATTGCTACGACGAATTGATAACCTGCATTCGGGATATCCAATCCAAAATTGATGAAAAAGACTCTCTGGAGCAGATTGAAGAAGTCCTTCTGGATCGTCATGTATTTGAAAAAAAGATGGAGTTGGTATAATACTACGTGGAGCCAGTTCTATTTTAAACCTTTTGTGAATTCTTTGATTACAAACCTAAAGGACTCAAGTGCTTTAAAATCAACACCGCGAATGGCAAAATATCGACTTTCTTAACGTACAAATACTTCACCATGCATTATTCCTGCCATCAGAAAAGACAATTATTGGCCGACAATTCTTGATAAGTATCGAAGATAATCATCGCAATGGCAGCAACTTGTATCTGTTTTACGATAAAATTATTCGGAAATCTGGCCGCGATAAGTTTTTGTGTTTCGGTTGAAATCTGATCCGCATCAGGACCATTTTTTCCACTTGCAATTATTTCCAAAGCACTGATCAGGGCATATCCAACGGGACCCAATTTTGCTTTGAGAAGTTTGTACATGGCTTCCAATCCTATTTGCCAGCATCCTTTAGTTCCAAGATAGAAATCACTTTGCTCCAGCGAATAATCCTTATCGGTAAATTGCAGTCCGTGCATGTAACACTCGTCAAACGTTTCATATACGACCACATCGATCTCACACCTGTCGTATTCCGTGGTCATAGAATTGTCGTTTGTATTCAACCGTATAGATAGCAAGTGCTCATTGCCTTTATGCGTTTGCCAATCACTCGGGTTATCATGATCCCATACGTTGATATATACATACTCGGGAAGATCGCCTATGATCACCAAAGGATCGAAGTATACGTTCTTTACTTCCTTATAAATATCGCTTTGTGCCTTTTGACCATCAAATTCTACAACGAGAAACAGATCAGAAGATCCACGGCCTATATCCATACCGAAAATGTTTGTCAAGGACCGGATGACCAGTTTTTTGCGCATCGGTGCCCCCAGCCAACGTAAAAACTCAATTTCCTCGGAGATATTGTAAAAATCGTCATTGTACCTGGCCTTTTCGCGATATTCCGGATATTCTTTAAATTCGCTCAACGTATCCAAATGTTCCAGCGATGTATAGATCTCTCCTATGATCGAGGAGAGTCCCGCGAGTTCATATAGGATCGAAGCCAATTCGGAACGGGTGTGTACATGTTGTCGATATCTCTTCAAATATTCATACGCTTCCTCGAGGCGAAAACCACGCTTTAGGGTTTCGTACAAGCCATACAATGCTTCTTTATCGATTTCAGGAGATATATCCAGGGCACATAGATAACTGTCGTGCGCATTTTGAAAATTTAATTGCTGCTGATGGTACTTTCCAATCTCCAGCATACTCCTGCCAAGTAATTTCATTACCTCCTCCCGAAGAGAATTTCCCTCCGCTTCGTCAGGATACCTGGAAAGAAATATATTCAGGTAATAGGCCGCATTTTCGTATTGCTGGTCATTATACGCTTGCTGGGCCATTCCAAATAATGACTGCTTGTAGTACGTTTCCAGGTACGAATGTGTCACATCATAGTTCAGGTCACTGGCTGCCATTTCCACATAACTCTTCAAGCGGGCAAAATCTCTCTTCTTGCTCAGGAGTTCGAGCAGAGGATTATAGAGCGCTTGCAGATTGACCTTTGAATTTGACTTATTCAGGAGGGATCGGATATTCGCTACATCAGACTCCAAATTTGGAGAATAACTCAATGCACGGATCAACGATTTACTGATCTGGAAATAGTACGATTCCAGATCCGTCTTATCGATGAAGCGGTCCATATGGCTGGAATTGAGGATGAGGAGGATCGATTCGTACTCCTGAGCGGCAAACAGCTCTTCCAACAGTTGCGCGTATACTGTACCAAGCATAGTTCTCAAGCTTGTATTGTATAGCGCCTCTTCGCGATAGCGTTCCGCAAAAAGAAGCAATTCATCCAGTAGACCATACTTCGCAAGTACATTGGTCGTATGCAGGATAAAATCGTCTTGATCGACAGCATCCAAATTTTCGAAATCGATCCTATAGAGATAACCCAAAGCAGCGGTTTTGTTTTGCGCTTCAAACGCACACATCGAGGCATACAGGGGTATTCGGAATGGATGGTCTATGGAATCGGTTGGCAGATTCGGACATCTGTAGGTGCTCGGAGATGCATGTAGCTCTTCCAGCAGGAACGCCGCCTCATAATACATCGATGCGTTGCTCGTCTGATACGTATCATGGGTAAGGTGGTTTAGATAACTCGCTAAATGCTGATTTCGTTCAGCAAGAATATCGTAGCGCTTATCCATATCTTTTTCTTTTTTCAAGGCATCCTCAAAGAAAAACATGGCTTCATCAAACATTTGAATTTGATTGGAATAGACACGGCCCAGCTGATGGGAAGCTGCTGTCTTAAATGGGTCTTTGGTGTAGGCTTTTTTATAGTATTCTTCTGATGCATTCAGCTCACCGGCGTCATAATGGGCATTGCCCTTTTCCATAAGCTGGATATAGCTGGTAGAACAGGAGGAAAACAATAAAAGAGCACAAATAAACAGTGGGGATCTTAACATGGCAAAGTGGTTTTACATCCTACACAACGGAATCTTGAACCATTAAATTCCCGGTAGGCCGAATAAGGGGTGGGACTTTCAATTTTGGGTGCTTTTATACACTTGATAGAGCTTAATTTTGTCATCATTTTTATGAAAAATACCGCCAAAATGAATTTCCATCTAACATCTAGCCCAGGATTGCAATCCCGGGCTAGAAATGTTAAAGCCCGATAGGCTTTTTTTACTTGAAATATTATTTTGGCTGTGTAGTAACTGTTCAGGTAAATCAAATTCGTATGAGTTTTTAACTCAATTCAAACAAAAAATAACGAAAATAGTAAAGGCCGATATTGGCCCTCAGGATAATCCAGGCTGACATGCATTTATAAAAACAAGTTTTATTTTACGACTGAATATCCCTGAACAGCTGTGCCCTACGTGGCTTGGTGCGTTAAAACCGAAACCCCATGACCAAAGAGAAAAAATCTCCCTCATCGTCTCCCACGAAGGAGTAGTAAGGTTGTACAACCACCAGGTCCAAAATATTCATCCAGATTCCTGCGGTATAGCTTGTATGCCATTGATTGGATGTCTCATTATTGAGCCAGACTCTGCCGTAATCGTATCCTCCGAGGACTCCGACTTCCATCGGGAGCCAGGAATTGTTCCAATCAAAAAGATGCATTCGCAGGTCGATATTGTGGTAAAAGGCAGATTCACCACGGAAGCGCTCGTTTCGGAAGCCTCTTAAGTTGCTGATATTGCCCAAGTCGGCGTATTGATGGAATTGCAGATCGCCACCCACTTTTTTATATCCAATGCCGTTGGCCAAAATCAATTTGGGACGGGCGAGCAATCGAACGTATGCACTGGCCGAAACATTAAATTCTGTTACGGCTTCTTCATTTTCGATGCTTTTTAAAAAGTTGAATCCCGTATCAAACGTAAACCCATTGGAAGGGAAGATGGCCTGATCAATAAAGTGAACATGGTAGTTCAAATTGACTCCAAGATAATTTCGTCTCTCCAGGTCATTCGCATTGAAACCGAGATTAGGATCTTCACTTACCCGACCTTCGGAGAGATCCACATCCTGCGATTGAAAATTCACTCCAAAAGTGAAAAAATGCGAATTGGATATATTGGCTCGATTCTGTATGCTGGCATTGATCGTTTGCAGACGTACCCAATTGTATTGAATTTCTCTTTGGGGATTGATCGAGTTGTTGCCTAGACCAAAGTAGTTTTCGTATCGCGGAAAATTGACACTGGCATCGAATATCACATCCAATTTTCGAAAGAATTTAGGCAATGAGGTGAACTCATTCAAGGGGTCAATATTTTCCGATTGCGCAGTGACCAGAATGGCATTTTGACTTCCCGGGGCTACACTGAATGAAAACAGATTCCGGGATTTAAACGGAAATTTTCGCCAGGCATGGTTGGTCCAGGTAAACCCTCCACCAAACCACCAGCCATCATCAATCGTCCGGCCAAATCGGAGCAGAGGAAGGGACGAGTCGTATTTGAATTCATTGCGATCATAGGAATTGATCAGGTAATCATCGGATGTAAGATCTATCGCCGATCCTTCGATCTCAATTCCCTCAATATTGTCGTACACATAGATCTGCGATGACTTTTGGGTGTTTTCCAATCGATCTTCTCCTTCACCACCAATAATCCGCACTTTGATTTTTGGTTTTCCACTGCCTTTGACAACGAATTTATCATCGTCACGCAACCCATAAATACGCACCTCTTTTGTTTCGGAGGGGTAAAATGTGCGTTCGTATTTTGGAATATTGCCTTTGTTTTTGCGTTGGATAAAATGGCTAATCGTAAGACTGCCATTGTCCTTGTATTCGATGTCAAACACATCTTCATTATCCGTACCGACTACTTCTACTTCCTCGGAAAGAAAATCATACAGCTTCTTAGCCGTATCCTCCAGGTTGACACGTCTCGATTTTAATTTTGAAATGATGTCTTCATTATCGAATTGACGAACAGTTTCCGGAATTTCCAGCATCGCCTTTTCGATGACCTCATCCGTAAGATCCGCTTGCAATTTTTGTACGATCAGTTTCCATTCGCTCCATTCCAGCCCATTCAAAAAGTATCGATCAAAATGCTTTGCGTTGAAGGCAAGATTTTTCACATCTTTTACCTCATGTTTCATGGTCTTGAACTTTTTGACCAAAAACTGCGATACGATGCTTGGGAATACGCCAACGAACTTATAAAATGCTTGATCCCGATCTCTGGGAATGGGACGATAAACTGTCTCCTCGCCATCCTTGAATTTTGCCCAACGCCATTGGTCGTCGTGCCGGTCCCAGTCATGGATCCAAAGATCAAATAGCCGCGACTTAAGCACCCACTGCTGATCCACAATGTGATGCTTCTTTGTTCGAAGGTTTTTCAAAAGATCGTTGTAGCTGATAATCTCTGACGAATTGCCAAATTTTGGGTCATCGCTCCAGTCACCGGATGGGCGCTCCTCCAGCAAATACAATTCTTCGGGAAATTGATTGTTGTAATTGCCCAATCCTTTTTGGTGCTTTAAGTAGACCAGTTTTGGATGTGTGTAAAAGATGCCAGCGGCTTTGGATAGTTCCGGTAGCGCCAGCGCCGCGTAGGGATGACTGGCGCTATTTTGATCTTTCATGATGTCGAGCAACTCCAGGTTTTCGAAGTCTTCCGGCACGAGCTTCCGATAGTCTTTTTTGATGGATCGGAGGATGTATTGTTTGCCGGAATCGTGCTGCATACGCAGGGAATTGGACGACATTCCTCCGCCTTTTTTGATTGGAGTGAGTCCGCCATATTTGGTTTCCAGATCGATGAGTTCGGCGTTTACCGGTGTAGTCCACATTTTTCGATACTGCTTTCCGAGCATCATGCGTTTAAATGCTCCCGCCGCAAATTCGGGATTGGCTGCGATTAAGGTATCCGTTGCCGTTATGGGCGGATACTTGGTATAATCTTCCTCGGTACCCGCTCTTTGCGCACGCAATTGAACTCTGTATTCAAGAACAGGTTCTGCATCATATCCACTCACCACATAAAACTCCAACCACGATTCGAAATTTTTATAAAAATTCACCTTTGCAAATCCACGCGCTTCACGAGCATACATCGCTTCACCGCCTGCTTGAATATAGGCGGCTTTGGCTCCGGAACCGCTAACGATATACTTGATGTCACCAGATTCATAGTATTCCAATCCATGCTCATGCCCGGAAGTAAAGACAATGTTAATTCGTAATTTTTTTGCCAGATTTTCCAATCCTCTGGTCAGTTTTTGATTGAGGATGTTGGTGTTGTCCTGCGTGCTTCCTGTGGCTTGGCGGTAGATAGGGTAGAGAGAACCAATCACCGGTAATGGTACCCAATATCCCAATTCAGCAAGTGGAAAGAGGTGTTGCTTCAATGAAAAATACCCTCCATGATTCCCATTGCTTTTAATTGGGTGATGCAAAAAACAGATGATTTCCTTGTTTTTGTATTTGATGAATAGCTCTTCCATACGTTGCAAAAAATCACCACGAGAAGTAATTTCACATCCGTCGTTGATGTCTTTCTCGTGCTTCCAATTTTGCAACCACCATTGGCTATCTATGAAAATGAAAACTACTTCCTTATTGAGCTTCACCACCTTAGGATCACCGCATCCCATTTTTGGGTAAAAGTGGACGTTGTTCTTCTTGCCAAACTTTTCTGCAATGAAGTCTTCTTGTCGGTTTATGGCAGCCAGCCCGCCTTTTTTATCCTTGTTCCAATCGTGATTGCCCGGGATGATGTAGGTTTCTCCTTTAAAATTTTTCAGTGGGTTCAGTTGGGCATAAATGATTTTCTCTCCCAATTTCCTTTCTTCTGCATTTGTCTCATCCACCAGGCCGATAGGGTATATATTGTCGCCCAGATAGACTACAGATGTGTTTTTATCATTGAGATCCATCATTTTGGCCATTGCTTCTACTACATAATTGGAGGTGTCTGCTTTATTGTCCATTTTACCCGCATCGCCAATGAGGTACAGAGAGTGTACCAGGTCATTATTATCCGGCAATTGCGTGGAGGTCCAATTTTTGGCAGTATCACTCAAAAAGGCTTTTTTCTTGGTGCCGCATGAGGTGATGGATGCCAATAGCAGTAAGCTCGCCATGATATAAGTAGTAGATCGAGTTTTCATATGCATTTTTTACTTGAAATGATCTAGATGATAATACATTAATATGCACCAATTTATATTACGTAGACAACCAATAGGGCAGCTACTGTCACCGAAATGCCGTACATGAATATTGTATAGCACCAACGCAGGTGACTAAATTTAGCGCCTAATGATCGACCAAGGTAATATAAGTCGCGTGTAATGGAATCGTCCAGGGCCTGAGTTTCACTCAACACATGGGCCACTCCTGATTTGTATTCGTCATAGGTCATTTTATAATAATTGCCAAAGAAGAATAGATTGGACTGATTGCTTTTGATTTTGTCTTGGGTGGTATATCCGCTCATTTTTATAGGACGCGTGGCTAGCGTAGCAAAGATCATGGATGCAAGGCAAACACCTGACATTATGATGGTGGGCAATAGAAATTTTGGATTTGCCATAGACTTGTCAATTAGAAAAGGCAGAGCTAGGGTAAGGATTAAGGCGTTGACACTCAGCATGATGTTTGCCTTATTGTCCGCAATGTTACTGAGGTCTATGTGATTCCGCAGGGCGGTTTTGAATTGTGTCTGGGCACTTTTATTGGCAGAAATGGTCTGTGGAGTCTCTTTAGCCTTTTTCTTATCCTTCTTCTCTTTTTGTTGTTTTTCGAGAGCGGCCAGGTTAATATTTTTTTGGGGTTGGTAAAGTTCTTTTGCCGCTTCTGTATTGAAGGTATGGTGTTTCAGGAATTCAATATTGGTCTCATTCCATTTTGATTTGGACATTTGGTCGTTGAAGATATTGTTGCGTTCTCTTCTCAGCATTTCTGCAATGTCAAAATAATTCTTCGAGGCAAGGCTGCTGAGGTCTGCATCCTGAATGATTTCATCGAGCTTGTTGTTGGCCTTTGAATTCATTTTAGTAGCGAGAATGCATGCTTTTACCTTGGTGATAAAATCGGGGTCAAAATCATGTTTGGATAAATATTTATCGGCAATAGTTACACTTCTCTCTTCATGATTTTCGGGTCCCTCGGCGTATCCTGTATCATGGAATAATGCTGCGAATTGTAAGATGAGTAATTCATCAGGAGTTATATCGGATTTGGCTGAAAGTCGTTCTACCGATGCGAGTACGGCCAGTGTGTGTTCCAAATTGTGGTAAAGGTAGATGGGGGCTACTTTTTGATCAAAAAACTTGACAATGTAGGAAGTCGCTTTTTCTAATGGTGACATCAAAGTTTTTTACGAATATAGGGTTTATTTTTTAACCACATAGTACGCCAGGGACACAAGGTGAAGTCATAAGTCAATGACCAATACTTCACATTTCTTTGTGTCCTGATCGGCAAAATTTAATATTGTAATGCTTTGAATGGGTATGAATTCGCTAAGCAACTTTCTTAACTGTAATTCTCAATGCTTTAAGGCCTTCCGCTCCTGGCAATTTATTCAATTCTAATTCCTCGACCTCTTCTTCGATTTGACCAGAATGTTTGAGGAATTCAATGTACTTCAGATATTCACGTTTTTCTCTTTCCTGAAGATAGACAATGGCAATCTTACCGGTAACCGTCAATCGCTCATCCGTACCTTTGATGGTAGCCTTGTCGATTCGTTTTTTGAGTATCTCATATCGCACGTTATACGCTCCATCCACATCAAACTTTTTTTCCTCCATTCGGAATTTGATATTCAGCTCGTTGTTGTATACAAAGATCAATTGAGCAGTGGTGATTGGCACCGGAAGGGTCGGAGACAGTCGCTCTACTTTCTGAGTGACTTCGACCATATTTTGAATCTGCCAAATTCTAAATTCTCTCAAATCGTTGTCCGAAAATGTCCCGTCCTCCAAAAGACTTTGCCCCAGGTAGATATTGTATTCTACGCCGTCTGTTTTGTATTTTTCAAAGTAATGCGGTAAGGTTTTTTGCATTACGGCATCCGCCTTGGAAAAATGTTCTGAGATGTGCGAATTCATTGTGGTTACACTCTCTTCATACAATTTACGCTTGTTGTATACGATGCCAAATTCACTGTCGAGAATAGAGATGTACTCTGCATACGGGCTGCTGGGCAGGTCATCGTGTCTCCCTTTTAATTCCTCCAACAAAGGATGTATCTCAGAATGCAAGAGTTCGATGATGGTGGATTCATCGGTAGAATCAAATCCTTTTTCCAGGTGTTGAATAATCTCCTTTACCTTGATTTGATAGGAACTCAAAAGGAAAAGGTGTTTATTGTCCAGCCATATTTGAATCAGATTGTTCAGTGCATTTAAGTTGAACAATAAATCTTCGCGCAGGGCCTCATTTCTCAAGGTAGAACTGCCCACAATGTCTGCTTGACCGTAGAGAGGGTATACATGCTCAAAGCGGATAGGATCAAGCGTTGAATCACCTGTTTGGTTGAGCAAATTAAGTTGATGTTTTGTTGCGACTTCCTTGAATTTCCACTCTACGCTTGGATGGATGGAGGTGAAATGATCTCTGATGATCAAATCGACCAGTTTGTCCATTTCTTTAGTGAAGGTGTTGACCATCAATTCCATCAGACCGATCATCTCTTTCAGTTTGAAAAGGATGGCTTTATTGACGCCCATCTTATTGGTACTTCCGATTTCAAGGATCGAGATCAGTTTGTTATCGTCACTGTTACAGATGGGTATGAGAATGATGCTTTGAATTCCATTTTTCAACAGCTTTTTCTCGGCCGGAGAATTCATGGTTCGACTTTCCAAATCGTCGCAAAGAACAGGTTGATTTTCTTTTATCGCCTTACTGTACAGGCAACTTTCTGCCCTGAGGTCCGGATTGATGATTTTACGAATGTCCAATTCTTTGGTCAGACTAAAAGATTCTGCTTCGCTATTGACCAAATCCATAAACAAAAAATTTGCCATGCCCACTTCAATACTCTCATCGTTCAAATAGGACTTGAAGAGAAGCGAAATTTCTTTCATTTTTTCATTAGCATCCGAATCATCAGCAATGGTAGCAATGTGTTCTCGCATTTGCGAATGAATCTGAATCCTGGTAATGTCATGAAAGGTTCCGATCACAAATCCTTTGATCTGAAAACGGTCTGGTGGCAACAATTCCAACCAAACTTCAGGATTCATATTATTATCCATTAGCTTGCGAATATCATCCTGAGAAAGCGGTAATAAAGGCTTTTTTTGGATAACTTCTATAAAATCGGTCTTGATAGCAATTTCCAGATGCTTAATCAATCCAGTTTTTGTATTTCGAAATTCAAGATTGTCCGAATTAAATTGAAACGCATTGATGCCATAACATTCATTTAGAATGTAGCTACCGATGCCAATAATATTGTTTTTAACTGCCAATTTTTGGGCATCAACCTTGATTTCCCATTCAGGATTATTAAGAAATTCCGTTAAACTTGAAGTGGCTTGTGAAAATTTCTTGTGAAAAGGTTTTCCAATGAAACTCATTTCATTCTGAACAAACATGGATGGCATCAGCATGGAGGAGGCTTCACTCTGCAGATGCTGGCATACCTCAACCTTATTGCTTTGCATTTTTGATTCAACGTCCTCAAGATAGGGGACAACGCTATCCGAAAATTTGCATCCCTGCTCGTACTGTGTTTTGATCGAACGGATATATTTGTCAAAACTCATCACACAATCGTAAGGATTGTCTTCTTCTTTGAATTCAAGGAACTTCATGAAATCCTGCATTTTCATATATTCCTGATCAATACGTATTTCGTTTGTAGAGTCTGTATTCATATATTTATTAGCTTGGAGTTGTGTTTTAGTTATGTAAATATTACCATAGTAGAAATAGGAAACTCCCTAGTCCTTCTAAAAGTAACATTAAAATGGTCTCGATTGATTTCAAAATCTATTTGATTTGCCGAAAATTCGATGTAAATCGTAATTATTCGGACTAGAATTGATTCCTGGCAGACAATCATAAATTGGGCTCAAATGACTACAGCAAAGGCCAATTGGCTGCAAAAGTCCAAAATTATGGCAGCTATTTAGAGTGCCCAGCTACAAGGCATAATAAAAAGTTAAAGTACACTTTTGCCTATTTGGATTGGTCTAAAGAGCATCCATTTAGCACCTCTTACACCATAAATTTCACATTGTATTCAATCTCTTTAAAATATTGTTACATCTCCGTATTTGACCACAGTTTGGTTCAATGCATTCTCATAAACAATTTTATAGATGTATACCCCTTGTCGTACCCGAGAGTCATTAAAGAATCCATCCCATTCAGGAATTTCTCCCAATTGGCTTTGATACACCAGATTGCCCCAGCGGTCAAATATGTGACACGATAGGATTGCACTTTCGTTAAACAATTCTATGGTCCATATGTCGTTGATGTTGTCATTATTGGGTGAGAATATGTTGGGGACGATAATATCTTCACCTTCAAAAGGTTCGAAAGAGCAAAAATCGAGATTGACAGCTTCTTCTTGACTGCAATACCCAAATTTAGAATCAACAAATTCGAGTGTATGCATATTTCCAGTAGCCTGAATATCTATGGTATGATCGCTTCCATAGGCAAATGGTCCCAATGGATCTTCATTTATAAATAGATAAAACAGTGAATCTTCATGCGGGTATGCGGCCGAACAATTGAAAGTAAGGGAATAGAAGTCATCATCCTGGATATCGATGGTTAAATTATCTTCACAAGGCGATAAATCAAAAAAATCGATACTTAATTCACAGGGATTCGAGCAACTTTCTACTCGTAAGGTTTCAGTAAGCAAACACATTTCGTATTGCGCATCGATTACTTCAATTTGATAATCAGAGGAATTTACGGGTAAGGTGATCGTGTGGACCGTCTCGTAATAAAACAGTCCTAAGGAATCATTATTTACCACCATAAAGAATTCCAACTCTTCCGAATAATTTTGACCCGTTACCTCGAATGTCAGTTCAAATGTATCATCCGAATTTATATCACCGGTGCCCGCATCATCGCATTGCGTAATATTGAATGTAACAAATTCCAACCTACATTGATCCGAACAACTTTCAACCAAAAGCAATGAATCCAATGCACATTCCAAATTCTGTGTAACCCAGAATAAGATTGAATGCACTGTATCATCTGCGGGCAGTAATAAGGAGTACTCCTGCAGATAGGAGAATTGACCCAAGATATCCTCATCGAATTGTACAAAAAAGGCAGAATCAATTCCGGGGTTCAATGCATCAAGCTCAAATTTCAAGATAAAGGTATCGTCGCTATCATCGCTTGGCGTACCGTTATCATCACAATCCGAGATTTCGAAAGTAGTTAAGATTAAATTGCAATGGTCTAAACAGTTTTCGGAAATGACTGTCTCTTGTAGCGTGCAATCCTCAATTTGTGCATCCATAAAAAAAATAGGAATACTATCGCCTGTTGCGGGTATTGAAATCCCTACTACTTCACCGTACGGAAAGAGGCCCAAGGTATCACTGCCAAGGACGACGATATAATTGGAATCCAGCCCAGGATGCATGGTGGAAAGCTCAAATTCTACTATAAAAAAGTCATCGGAGGCATCTTCCGGTGTTCCATTATCGTTGCAATCGAATTGATTCCATTGTTCCATTTGTAACATACATTCGCCCGAACAGTGTGGAACATTCAACGTGTCTGTAATAAGGCAATTTTCAAAATTCGTATTGACAATGGTGATTATTTGGTCGGTGCCATCCGCTGGAAGAGTTACTTTAAAATTATTAATATGATTATAGGAATAAGGACCGAGCGTGTCACCGTTGACTTCAATGATATAAAATGAAGTCAAGAGATAATCGTTGGTGCCTAAATTAAAACCCAAATCAAATGTATCGTCACTTGCATCATTTAAAGTACCGTTATCATCACAAGGCATGATCTCAAAAAATTGAATGTCCAAAACACAGGTATCCAAGATCACCAGAATGCTATCGGTTGCTTCCAAACATTCATTTTGATAATCCAGTGTAAACAATATTTGCCCTGTTTCTAGATCTTGTGTACCTGGAATATAAAATGGAGTTGGACTTTGATGATCAACAAAAGTTCCGTCACCATCGCTGGTCCATTCTACCATTAAGGAAGGAGGTATCACGGTGGATAAATTTATCGTATCTCCGTCAATAGTAATCGTAAGCGTATCGGGCAATTCTATTGGAGAGGAAGAGAGCACTTCTGTAGATGTAGAATTGGATTGTAATGTTTTTGTCACTCCATGTTCCAGATCCGGGATATTGGCCAATTGGGCAGTGTTAGGCAAGGTGCCATCATTTTCCCAAAATCCGAGACTTACGTCGAAAGAAAAACTTGCGACGGTGGATGCCTCAACCTGATCAATTATGAATTGTGCCGTATCACCAATGATTGATTTAGTCCCAATGGTCATGCCCGTAATGTTGTACGGTTCGAATACCCAGGTGGCAGGTAGGTGAACAATGTCCATGAATTCGAGATCTTGCAACGGGATATTCAATTCATTGTTGATGGTAAAGGTGAATGTAATGAAAGCATCGTCACACGATTCCATTACGCTTACTTCTTTGAAAAACTCGACAAGGGTAGATGGACAATCCACCGTACCGTCTAAAATAACATCTTCGGCAGATGAGAATTCGCCGTCATAGCCAAAATAGTCTTGACCGGCGGGACCGGAAAGCAGCACATCCTGGTCGCCATAATATCCTAATTCGGCATCCGATGCATCATAGATAAGGTTTAGGGTAATGCAACATCCGGCAGGGATGTCAAAAGTAGTATCGTCTTCTGAGGCGCACCCGTTTAAATTGATGGTTTGGTCTATCAATAGAAAGCCATCCGGGGCCTGATCCTGAACGACTACATCCACTGCATCGTATTCACTTATGTTACAAACGTCAATGGTATAGATGACCATGGTGTCACACGTAGGAAAAGGAGTAGACGTATATTTTAGTGCCTGAATGCTGGGATTGTCACCCAGACAAATCCATTCATCCGCAATATTATTCGAATAGGTAAATTCCTCAATATCAGTGATAGGAAAACTAATGGGTATCCCGCTTTCACCATCATCGTTGAGCACAGCAAAAATATGGCTGGGGCCATTCAACGGTAAGCTTATCGTAAATGTTTCGGATGAATCCGGTGGAATGGAGCATGGGATTTGCCATGAAAGTAGTTCTGCAGCTCCTGATTGTTCGGGATCGTTGAGGTAAAAGGTGACATAGGTGCCACCTGGTAGAGATAGATCTCCTAATGAAGAAACTGTAAATACGACATCCACAAATTCAGGGTTGGAACAATCGGAGATTGGAAGTAATGAATCGATTTCGATGGCGCCGTCCCGGATAAAATAGACATTGGAAGATGACCCCGGATCAATCGGGCAGAGATAAAGATTGACAATGTTGTCCGCGAGATTCTGATCCAATTGCGAATACTCAGGTACCCCAGGGGCCAAATGTCCAATAGAAGCCATTTGAATAAGTAGATCTCTGGTAGTTATATCATTGTAAGCATCGTCAATCGCTATGGTGAGGATGTGATAGCCCTCTGATTTGAATTGGTCGGCCAACGCAATTAGAGATGGAGGAACCTGAGCATCAGTCCCATCGGTAGCTAAGATCAGCACGCGTTCTACATCAGGTCTTGCCAGACTATCCAGATAGTTTTCTCCAAATACCATGGCTTCATGAATTCTGGTTCCATTACTATATGACCTTTGCGCGTTAGTATATTGACTCAGTTCATCAATGTTTCCTGTGAGGGGCACCTTAATGGCTTGCTCATCTTCATCCGACCATTCAATTATACCTGCTCTGCTGTCATCGTCATTCAGACCAATATTGACGGCTTCTAGAAGAGAAACGAAAAAATCTTTAGATTGACGGTATTCGACCGAATCTACGGATCTTGAAACGTCATTTAAAATGATAATATCCATGGGCTTTGTGCACGGGAAGACGGGTACTGTCTCGTCTAGCAAGGTCAACGAGATATTAGTTGAGATGTCGTTGCTATCTTTTATGTTGATCTGATATTCTCCGTGCAGTAGAGATGGTATGATAATGGTGTCCGAAGGATAGTCGGACAAGCTTCCGCTTCCAGGTCCTGTCCATTCCACATCATAAGGTGGAGAACCTCCTGAGACGATGATTTCAATAATTCCGTTGCTCAGTTCATTGGTACTATTTACGGTAGTTACTTCTACAACTTCGAAGTAGGTACCATTGATGGGAGATAAATTTATATTATAAACATATGCAGTATCGGGTTTGGGAGTAATGATGGTAAGATTGTATGTCCCTTCAGGGAGCATTTCTATGTTAAAATAATTTTGAAATGAAGTGTCGGATCCAGTCATCCCGTCTTCAAGTCTCTCCCAAAAATAATAAAAAGGAATAGCATTATAATCGGTTACCTTGACTTGGATAGATCCATTGGATAAATTCTTGCAAGGTGGATTTTTGAAGATTTCGACTTTCAAATCACAATCGGCATTGATCACCTCACTTATGCTGCTGCATTCCGAAGGATTATCTTCGATTTGAACAAATGCCAGAGGAGGTAAATTAGATACCAATTCTTGAATTCCACAACAATCGGTTAATTTACTGTTTCCTGTAATTTGAAGAATTCCTTCCACACTAAGAAGATTAGAAAAAACATCCAAATTCTCTATACTTTCGTTGTCTGAAAGGAAGAAACTCAAGCATTGTGTTAATTGGGAAAAGCCGACCATATTTTCCAAACTATGATTATCTTTTACGATGAAGATTTGGATTAGTCTTAAGTCAGAAAATCCGGTAATGGTTTCGAGCGAATGGTTTTGAAAAATAATAACATATGCAGCTTGATTTATATTATTAAAACCACTTATGGATTTAAGGTTAGAATTTTCAGTAATACTTATTCCTGCTGTATCCTGAAACACAATATTTGAAAATCCATCTATTTCTTCCAAAAGAGTGTTATTTTTAATTTCCAGCGAACCATTGAAAGAATCAATTTCGTTTAGACCATTTAAATTGATCAACACTTGATTGTCCCTAATATTAATATCATATGCAGTTGTGAGATTTGCCAATCCTTCAATTTGTTCAAGCGCTGGATTTTCTACAATTTCTAAATCACCATTAATTACTTGAAGACCCGACAAACCGTCCAAATCTTTTAGTTGAGCATTTTGACTGATTCTTAGATTCCCATTGAGTTCTCTCAAAACCAAAAAGTTGTCAAGATTCGTAATGTCAGAAATACCACCGCCGGCAATTGCTCCTATGGTTATATTTCCGGTGTAGGAGGTGCCGGGGAAAAAGTTGTCGACTTGGTTTTGAGTACTTAACGTTACATTTTGAGTATTCCCAATTGCCGAGAAGAAAATAAGAAGCGAAATGAAAAGACATCGTCTTTGAAGCCAGTCTAGCATACAATCATCCAGTTGGTAAAGCGTGTTGCTTTACGGTTAAATAAAATCTGAAAATTTGTGGTAGAATGTGGCCTTGGAAATGTATCTCCGAGACCTTTTTGATGATTGCAAGTATAAGCTTAGCTCGAAAATTATAGGGCTAATTTATAAAAAATATAAATAGGAGTGCATGCGCGATAAACATTTGTTGAAAATATCTTTTCGAATCTCTTTTCTGTTATAGGTATAATACCAATATATTCGAGCATGGAAGACTTTTTAGCTGCACGACTCCAGATGGCAATTTCTCTTGGCTGGCACATTATTTTTGCCTGTATTGGAATGGCCATGCCATTTTTTATGGCATACGCAGAATGGAAATGGATGTGTACCAAAGATGAGGTTTATCTTGATCTGGCCAAAGCCTGGTCTAAAGGAGTAGCCATCTTTTTTGCTACTGGAGCTGTTTCTGGCACTTTACTGTCATTTGAATTGGGGCTGTTATGGCCGGAATTTATGGAGCATGCAGGACCAATCTTTGGAATGCCTTTTTCAATGGAAGGTACTGCGTTTTTTGTAGAGGCGATTGCCCTTGGTGTGTTTCTGTATGGATGGAACAAAATCTCTCCGATGGCGCACTGGATTTCTGGATTATTGGTTGGAATATCAGGAGTCCTTTCTGGAATTTTTGTGGTGGCAGCCAATGGTTGGATGAATAGCCCTGCGGGTTTCGATGTTGTCAATGGCGAATATGTCAATATCGATCCCATTGCAGCTATGTTTAACGATGCTTGGTTTTCTCAGGCTTTGCACATGACATTTGCGGCATTTGCCAGTACGGGATTTGCCGTGGCGGGCGTCCACGCGTGGATGATTCTGCGTGGAAAGAAGATTCGATTTCATAAAGAAGCATTAAAAATAGCGTTGATCTTTGGTTCGATTGCGGCATTTGCCATGCCAATAACCGGAGATATTGCAGCAAAGGATGTAGCCAAAAGACAACCGGCTAAACTGGCAGCTATGGAAGCTCATTATCATACGGAGAAGAGTGCACCATTTATTATTGGAGGGATTCCGAATGATGAGGAGCAGGAGGTAGAGTGGGCCATCAAAATTCCCGGGGTTTTGAGTTTTTTGGCGCATGGAGATTTTAATGCAGAGGTCATTGGCTTGGATCAGATTCCTGAAGAAGAGCGCCCACCCACGAAAGTAGTTCATTTCGCCTTTCAAATTATGATCGGATTCGGAGTTTTGATGATGCTTGTCGGCGGTATTTATTTCTTTATGCGCTGGCAAAAATGGGACTATTTGAGTAAGAAATGGTGGTTGCGGCTTGTGGCATGGTCGACACCTATTGGATTCATTGCTCTCCAGGCGGGTTGGACGGTTACTGAAGTGGGGCGTCAACCCTGGATTATTTATGGTGTGATGAAGACGGAAGATGCCCTCACCCCCATGCCAGGAATACAATACTCGTTATTGGTGGTGATTCTGGTGTATACGATTCTTACGGCAACGGTGATCTGGTTGATGGTAAGGCAAATTCGATCCATTCATGAAAAATACAATGCCTAATGATATATACAGAGTTGGTCATGATCGTCATGGGGATTAGCCTGGTTCTCTATACCTTGCTAGGAGGCGCAGATTTTGGTGCAGGAATCATAGAGCTGTTTATCGGAGACAAGGCAAATTCTACTGTTTCCAGGGCTATGGCACCTGTTTGGGAAGCCAATCACATGTGGTTGATCATTGCGGTAGTGATTTTGTTCAATGGATTTCCGAAGGCCTATACGGTTCTATCTACGAATTTGCACATTCCGGTGCTCTTATTTTTAGTGGCGATCATTTTAAGAGGAACGGCCTTTACATTTCGACATTACGATGCCTATCAGGACGGCTCACAAAAGTTGTATTCCTATATTTTCCGTTTTTCGAGTATTATGGCTGTCTTCTTTTTAGGGGTTACGGTTTCTGCATTTTTCAGCGGTACAATTCCGATTGATATGAGCGGTGGATTTGCGCATCTTTACATCTTTCCATGGCTAAACTATTTCAATCTTTTTGTAGGCGTTTTTATGGTGGTCTTATCGGCCTATATTGGAGCTGCTTTTTTATTGGGGGAGGTCAAAACTACAGCTGAATATCGCACACTGGAGAAGTTTTGCGTTTTTCTGTTTTTAGCTACTGTCGTTCTTGGCTTATTTGTTTTTCTCATTGCTTATAATGATAATCTTGTCTTTTTTAACTTGTTTTTATCCAATCCGTTTTCCATCACCTTTGTAGTGATAGCCACATTACTGATTCCACTTGTTTTTTGGTTGATCAAGAAAAAACAGATTTGGGGGTTGCGTTTTATGGTAGGTATACAGATCGTATTGATTCTTGCCGGTTGGTTTGTAATTCAATGGCCGAATTTGGTTTTTTATGCAGATGGGAGTGTGCTGAGTATGTATGATGCAGCGGGACCAGAGATCACGATGAAGATTTTATTTGTAGCCTTGGCGGTGGGTGTCGTTGTGATCTTTCCAGGGTTGTGGTATTTGTTTCGGGTGTTTAAGGGTAATTGATAATTTATAATTGATAATGGACAATTGAAAATTGATAATTGATAATTGCTAATTGTAGATGCCTGAATAGGGTTGACAAATTTTACAATTTAAACATATTATAATTATTATTAATATGAGAATGTGGATAAGTTGACACTTTTTGCCACTTATCCTCAAATTCTATTGGTGAGTTTCCCTTTAATGAATCATGTGGTCTAACATTGTACTTTGTACAAGCTAAAGTCGTGTATTTTTTTAGTTCTTCAAAACTGCTCGGATTCCAATGTCTGATATAATAGTTCTTTATGGTTCCATTGATGCGTTCTGCATGTGAATTATCATAGCATACATTTGCCATGCTGCGTTCTATATTTTCGGATTTCAATAGGTGTAAGATTCTTTTATCGTAGTACTGTCCTCCACCATCAGAATGGAAGATTACGTGCTTTCTTTTATCTCTATTATTCCTTATTTTTAGTGCATACTCTAGAGCAGGTAGTGTTGTATCTATTGTTTGCAATGTCTTGCTCGTATTATACCCTATGATTCTTCTGGAAAATAAATCCATGATCAGCGTAATATAGTGAAACGACTCTTTTATTCTATAGTATGTAATGTCACTTACCCAGACTTGGTTGGGTCTGTTTATATCCAGATTTTTAATCCTATTTTGAACCCAGCAAACGCCTCTTGAATTCGTAGTTTTAAACTTATTTCTAGGCGGTTGAATATATAAACCTTCTGACTTTGCAAGGCGTTCAAAGGAATCCCTAGATATGGGAGGCTGCATAAATTTCCAAATCTTTCGAATGCCCATTCCCGGATGATCCATTCTTACCTGCATAATGATATACATTACTCTATTAAGGTTTTCTTCTTTGTCTATAAAGCCTTGTCTCCATTTATGAAATGCTTGCCTGGAAATGCCCAATACTTTGTAATATTGCTCCAATGTGAAGTTCATTTTCTTTCGTTTTTCGATAAATGAGAAAAGGGCTTTTTTTTATAATACTTCTCATCTATATCAATGCCATAATCCTGAGCAATTAAATCTAACATCTCTTTATAAAGCTCATTCTCAATCTGTTTCTCTCCCAGACGCTCTCTTAAAAGCTTAATTTCTTCCTTGAGTTGTTTTGATTTCATAGTAAGGCTTTTTTCTTCTACAACTACCTGCACCTGCTTCTGATAATTCATGGAATATTTCTTCTTCCAAACATAAATGCTAGATAAAGATACATCTAGTTGTCTGGAAAGTTCGGATGGACTAATTAGTCCAAGATCAAGATCTCGGACCTTCTTACGTTTTAAAGATTCGCTAAATACTTTTTTAATAACTTGTGGATAACTTGAATTTTGATGTGAGTTACGGCCTTTTTTAATCATTTTTTTACTTTTTTTGATTAAAAATCCGTCAACCTATTTCAGGCAGGCACAATTGAGAATTGAGAATGAACAATGGAGGGTGAAAAAACATATTATTTAAAAGAAATTAAACTGTATTGCTTACCGTCATTCAAATAGTAGCCATTCTGCAAGGTCTGTTTTTAGGCTTTTCGTTGTACCAAAGAAAACACGAATATAAAAACCCCATCTTTTGGATTTTCATGGGCTGTATTGTTTCCGTGATCTTATTTGCTATTGGGGATGACGACTATAATCTTTTAGTGGATAACGCCAACTGGGTCTTTTTTCATGAACCCTTGATGATCACGTTCTTTTTCTTATTTATTCGATACAGTGGCGATGATAATGCCCGGTTTGACAAATTCGATCTATTATTCTTTTTACCGTTTTGTATCAATCTGATTATTGAGGCCTTATTACTATCTGAAAACTTTGAGGGTAACTTTTATTTACAAGCCATTGCAGAGCTTATTGAAATCGGATTTATCGCAATGTTGTTCTATTGTATTTATGATGTGATCAAAAACAAAAAAGAAAAATGGTTATTGGCCTTTCTTATTCCCTTTAGCGTGATTTTTGTGGTTGATGAAATTGCCTTTCTCTTTTTCGATTCTACGGGTTCTATATTATCATTGGACAGCTATGGCATCATTCTGTTCTCCGTTTTTCTCTTTTACTTTGTCACCTACAAACTCATTATTGCTCCAAAAGATGTACTTCCATCGAATGAAACGAAATACAAATCGTCCAATTTGTCAAAGGCCGAAGCTGAATCTATTGAGAAGGAATTGAATAACCTGTTGAAGGAAGAAAAGATATTTAAAAATCAAAAAATCGATGCCAATGAAGTTGCGGCGCAATTGGGTATAACAAGACAACGGCTATCAGAAGTGCTCAATGTACATATGAGTATCCGTTTTCAGGATTTATTAAATAAATACCGAGTTGAAGAATTTATAAAATGCCTTCATAACGAAGACTATAAAAACTATACTCTTTTAGGAATTGCCACAGAAGTTGGATTCAGTTCCAAATCTTCCTTTAATTCTACCTTTAAAAAAATAATGGGACTAACTCCTAGTCAATACAAAAAGCAGAAAATGGAGGTCTAAAAACGTCCAAAAAACGAATTCTGCACCTCTTTCGGTCATTTTTCATACCATTTCCAGACTTCTAAAAGTTTTTTTACCGCTTAATTGACGCACTATAGGAGTCCGTCTAACATTATCAAAAACAAAAACGCACGAATGATTCTACCCAAATCAATGCCCAGATTATTCATTTTATCCTCTCTAATCGCAATCTTTTGGTTATGCTCCTGTCAGGAAAATATTGTATTCGAAAATCCGAGTGAATTCATTGATGCTCTCCCCCAAACTGTGGTTTATCCAACCGATAATCCTTATTCATTGGAAAAGGAAGAGTTGGGTCGGCTTTTATATTGGGATCCCATTCTTTCCGGTACTAAAGATGTTGCCTGTGTGACGTGCCATCATCCCGATTTTGGATATGCGGATGGTTTGGCATTCTCCCAGGGTGTGGGAGGAATCGGGTTGGGACCCGATCGAACCGGAGGACTAGAAACACGACGCAATGCCCCTACCGTTCTCAACACAGCCTTTAATGGCATGGCGACAGACGGCACCTACGAACCTGAAATTGCTCCCATGTTTTGGGACAATCGCGCAAAAAGTCTGGAAGAACAGGCCTTATTGCCCATGTTGTCAAAAGAAGAGATGCGAGGTGAAGCAATAAAAGAGGAGGCCATAATAGACACCATTATACAGCGTTTGATGGGAATCCCCGAATACAGAAGTAAATTTGAATTGGCCTTTGGTAGCGATGATATTAATCAAAGTAGAATTCTAAAAGCCATTGCTACATTCGAACGTGGCATTATCGCTAATAACAGTCGCTTTGATCAGTATATGCGAGGCAATCTCGACGCGATGAGTGAATTTGAAGTCGCTGGAATGAATAAATTTATTGAAGTGGGTTGCGCGGATTGTCACAGCGGACCCATGTTTTCCAATTATGAATTGCATACCATTGGCGTAAATGACAACGTCTCTCCACC
This sequence comes from Bacteroidota bacterium, assembly GCA_039194925.1. Classification (GTDB taxonomy): domain Bacteria; phylum Bacteroidota; class Bacteroidia; order Chitinophagales; family Saprospiraceae; genus CAJXUU01. Next base: position 18,146 of record JBCCVV010000025.1, on the reverse strand, counting down.
CGATCGTGGAGCAAACAATACATTTGATTTTAGAACACCAACGTTGAGAAATTTAAATCTTACCGCTCCGTATATGCACAACGGTATCCACAATACGCTGGAAGAAGTCATAGAGTTTTACGAACAAATTCTAGAGGCCAATGAAGAAGTCCTCAATGATAATGTTGCCGCAAATCAATTGGATGAAGAAATGCAAGATCTTGGATTGGATGAAAATGAGATTGATGAAATCCTTGCATTTTTAGAAACGCTCAATGATGACGATTTTGACAAAACAGTTCCGAAGAGTGTGCCGAGTGGATTACCGGTCGGAGGGAATATTGATTGATTTACATAAAATTTACATCTTTTTACCTTAGAAAAAGACGGTGATTTAGGACGGGATGTACATTTGTATCAAAGAAAATATCGAATGAATAAAAACCCATCTCGTCCTATGTTCTATCTATTGCTCAGTGTTTTAAGTCTCTTTGCAGCTTGCAAGGAACAAGAAGATACTACCCGACAAAAATTGACCATTACCGGATCACCTACTACCCTAAGAATTCATCCTGATCAGCAGATCGCAAATTATATCCGACACATCTTTCAGGACAAAAATGGAAATTTCTGGTTTGGCACCAATGGGTACGGGGTCGCACATTATGATGGTAAAGCCATATCGTATTATTCCATTGCAGAAGGATTTGATGGGCATCAGATTACGGGCATCTCCGAAGATCCGGATCAAAACATATGGTTTGCTACGGATTTAGGAATAGTAAAGTACGATTGGACCACTACCAAAGAGGGTAAGAAAAAATTCACCAATTATACCAGTCAACAGTATTTTGGCAATCAACGGTTTTGGAGTCTGCTTGCTGATAGCAAGGGTGTGATTTGGGCCGGAGCCGAGACCGGTATCTTTCGATTTGATGGTGTGATGTGGTTGCCTTTTCCACTACCTCTTCCCAAAAAAGTTACGGGTGAATTTATTACGGGTGGTACCACTTGGTCAATTACGGAAGATCGTATAGGAAATCTCTGGTTTTCCACCAATGGATTCGGTGCATATAAATATGACGGTTCGAAGTTCACTCAATATTCAGAAAAAGATGGCTTAACGAATAACAACGTAGATGTTATTCTGGAAGATCGGCAAGAAAATGTTTGGTTTGGTACTCGATTTGGAGGGGTAAGTCGATTCGATGGAAAAACGTATACCAATTTCACTCAAAGAGACAGTATTGGCAACAATGAAGTTTGCGAAATCTACGAAGACACCTCTGGTAATATTTGGATGAGTTCCGAGGGCTATGGCGTGTATCGTTTTGATGGATCTCGTTTTACCAATTTTGGGGAAGATCAGGGACTTGGTGTTCGAGCCGTCCAAACCATTTTTGAAGACAAGGAAGGTCGATTATGGGTTGGTGGAGGAGGCGGACTTTATCGATTGGAAGGCGATTCCTTTATCAATGTGAAAAAGGATGGGCCGTGGGAATAAGTAGGCATTATGGTTTACAATTAAAGTTAACTTCCTGAATTTCATCCTGATCGAACAGTTATATCATTTAACAATATTTAAATTGTAGCTACATCACAAACATAATGGGGCAATGGAAATTGATCATATTTTCATTTTTACAAACAACGGTGGCATTATTGCGGATGAATTGGTTGATATTGGGTTGACCGAAGGCAGTAGCCGCATACATGTTGGACAAGGAACCACCAATCGTAAATTCTATTTTGATAATTTCTTTCTTGAAATACTTTGGGTACACGATGAAGAAGAATTAAAAAGCAATCCAACAAAACAAATGGGGCTTTGGCAAAGAGCGGACTTCGTCACCAATGGTTTTTCTCCATTTGGACTTTGTCTGGTAAATACGGATGAGACCAATGAACTTTTCACTTCTTCATATAAATATCAACCCGAATATTTTCCGGAAGGTATGTTGATCGAAATTATTAAAAATGACAATCAATCCGATCTGCCCTGGACATTTCAACTCCCTTTCAAAGGCCCTAAAAATAACAACGATGAACCTAAACAACACAGATTAGAAATTAATGCTTTAACAAAAACCATTTTTGAGTATAAGCAATGTACCAACCAAGATTTTATAAATCATTTCCAACAAGAAAAAACGATTCAATTCAAAAAATCTTTCAAAAATTGGCTTACACTCATATTCGACTCCAAAAAACAGGGAATAAAAAAGGATTTTAATAAACTCAATTTGACGATAGAGTATTAGTATAGGCGGAATTGATTTTTAAAACATAGGTTCGACTGAACTTTTGCGTTGAAATATACATTGGGATATTGGGTCGTAACGATAAGTCATCGGATTACTTAAAATACCGCTTTCAATTCAATATTAACAACATAAACTTTAGGCTGAACTAAATCAAAACCTATGAGAATTATCATTATAACCGGTCCACCTTACTCAGGCAAGGGAACGCAATGTAAAGCTTTGATTAAAGAGCTAAACCTGGCGCACCTATCTACTGGCGAACATATTCGAAAGGAAAAAGAAAATAAGACAGATCTCGGGATTTTGATGTCTGAATATTCAAAAAAAGGTCAACTCGTTCCCGATAAAATGATGAAAGACTTTCTCGACACCTTAATTCAGCAATATAAAAATGAGGAGGGCTTTATTTTAGATGGATATCCGCGTACCATACCTCAGGTTAATGACTTAATTGAGGTATTGAAAAGTCATGAATTGACGATAAGCGAAGTTATCAATATTGAAGTGCCGGAAAAAGAGCTTTTAAAACGGGCAAAAGAGCGTGCTGAGACATCCGACAGAGAAGATGACAAAAATCCAGAGACCCACTACAAGCGCATTCGGCTGTTTCAAGAGTTTACGATTCCAGCCATAGAATTCTTGAAAGAAAAATATGATGTATTAAGTTTTGACGGTACAGGGAAGATTGAACGTATTACCAAAAAGATTCTTGCGCGCTTATAATTACAGGCGATACCATAATTATGATTCTGCGTAGTAAACTGACTTAGACTTGCCAGTACAGTACCACCTATGTACCGCATAGACTTCAGCCGAAGCCTTAGTATTTTTTGTAGTTTTTCATATGGTATCGGCTTCATTAATCCAAAAATCGTCAAGATTAGTCGTTGATACAAGCAATAAAGTGGTTACCATCTTAAATTAGGGGCACTAACAAATAAAATTCAAATGGGAAATATTTTTGAATCATCCTATAAATCAGTGTCTCAAACGAAAATATTTCATTTTCATTATCTACTAATTTTATTTCTTGTTATGTCTCTAAAAAGAATAAATCTAAAGTTTCTTCCTCTTTTACTCCTTCTTCTTTCTGTTGAAGCCTTCGCTCAGAACGATGGAGAAAACATTAGCCTGCATACAGAAACCGGAAAAATTGAAGGCACATTGCTTTGCCCGGAAACCAGCGAAAAAATACCGCTGGCGTTGATAATAGCGGGTTCCGGGCCCACCGATCGAGATGGAAATAACCCAATGATGAAGAATAATTCTTTAAAAATGTTAGCTGAAGGATTAGCTAAGCACGAAATAGCCTCCGTAAGATATGACAAAAGAGGTATCGCTAAAAGTGCCGATGCTGCGGTCGATGAGCGCGCGTTGCGTTTTGAACATTATGTAGATGATGTCAAAGATTGGATTGATACTTTGAAAAAAGACCCGCGATTTTCCGAGTTGATTATCATTGGTCATAGCGAAGGCTCTACGATTGGAATGATCGCCTCCCAGAGTGAGAAGGTGGATAAATTTGTTTCGATTGCAGGTCCCGGAGATAAGGCTGCAGTAATATTAAAGACCCAATTAAGCAAGCAAGCGCCTGATATGATGGATCAAATTCTACCCATATTTGAAAAACTTGAGAAAGGCGATCTTGTAGAAGAGGTCCCCCCAATGCTTAACATGGTCTTTCGTCCCAGTGTACAACCTTATCTGATTTCATGGTTTAAATATGATCCAAGACAGGAAATAGCAAAGTTAACTATCCCGATAATGGTGATACAGGGGACAACCGATATTCAAGTAAATCTGTCAGATGCCGAAAGATTGACAGCTGCCAACAAAAAAGCGATTTTAAAAAAGTATGAAGGGATGAATCATATTTTAAAAGAAGCAGAAATGGACCAGTTCAAAAACATAAAAACATACAACGATCCCGATTTGCCTCTTAAAGATGGATTGGTGCTAAATTTAGCTGAGTTTATCCATCTCAAAAGCTAGTATTTCGCTACTAACAGAATCTGTGCCTAATCTATGATTGCACTTAATTGAACAGAATGCATAAAGTGCTGGTAGCTAAAGAACCAATTTAAAACCTAATATCCGTAATGAATTACCATCCTTTTTCATGCTTTTCTTTTTTTGAAATACAAGGTGTGTTTTAAATTCTCAAAATCAATCTTGAGGTGATCTAGCCTTTAAATACTTTAGGGTTATGTCTTCCAATGGAAAATGAATGTGCACACTATAAAATAATAGTAATACTATCATAAAAACAAGTTTCAAAAGTGTAACTACTAGTTCTTATGTCATTCTCAAAAGTAACGCAAACACCCTCATCATGTTCAATACTTTATGCAACAGTTTTGGCAAAATTCAAAATATAATCACTCCATAACTCGACAACTCAAAATATCACAAGACAAAAATCCCTTTAGTCCATTAATTATTTTTTTTCGAATCGGAAGATTATTCAATACGTGTTATTGACTTCAAAAGCGATTCAAATGGCGTGTATAGATCTCCTGAATAACGATGTTGACAAGCATTAATACGATGGAAATAATAATTAAACTTTCAAAAGCCCGTTAAAATGCTAAAGGGCCAATCAAGTAAAAACTCTGGAATTGAGTTGGGGTTAAGTCGATTTAACTTGTCATAACTAATGAGTAAAAAGTTGTCAATAGAACTCTTGGTTAAGAAGCCGTTTAAAAATATATTGTTAACTCCTTTGCAAGTCATTGATCTCCAACTTTTCAGCTTTTTTTTGCTAGGAGCTAAAGCTCTACGCGAGCTACTGCTATGAATTTCAAAAAGAGCTTCAATTTGAAAATCAAGCCTGTCCGCCGTACAAGACTTTGGAAGGCGTGGCACTTACAAATCATTTTAACATACCTTTTTAAACGGCTTCTAAATTCTGCATCACTGGTAATAAAAACTTTAACGAAATATGAAAAAGATAATATTGACCTTTCTAATTAACACAACGCTCTGCACATTCAGCCAAGCGCAATACATGGCTTATGATGGCACCAGATATATAACTGTTACCGGCAGCGCTGAAGTTGAGCTCCAGCCGGACGAACTGGAACTTCAAATAACACTCAAAGAGTTTCATAGAAGTTCGTCCAATGGGAAAGTAAGCCTTGAAGAGTTGGAAAATCAGTTCTATGAAGTCTTAGAAGCAAATAATATTTCTAAAGACAATGTCTTACTTAATACTTCTAAATACAATTGGTATCGTTGGTGGAGTTATAGATCACATTCTGTCGGACAAAAAACACTCATTCTCAAGGTATCAACAGAAGATGACTTAATGTCTCTGGTAAAGCAATTAAGCTTTGAAGGACTGCATTCACTTCAAGTTACGAATACCACAAGTTCCAAAGCACAAGCTATGAGAAAAGAAATTAAAATAAAGGCTATGCTTGCTGCGAGAGAAAAAGCGGAATACTTACTTGAAAGTATGGGGGAAGAAGTTGGTCAAGTCCTTGTCGTTCAAGAAGTCAATGATCGTTATTCTAGTAATAATTACTCAGGAACGAAAGCATTAAGCAATTTTTCTACGAGCGTATCATCAACAAATGAGATAGAAGGCATCCCATCCATTCAAATTCGATATGAGATTACTGCCAAATTTGCGATTAAAGAGTAAATCCTGAATTCATCCCTGAAATAAATTCAATAACAAAATCACCTTATGCTTCAAAAATTATTCATCATTTACACCGCTCTTTTCCTTCTGACGTTTAGCCTTGACGCCCAGACCACTTTCTGTCCTGATGATCCACCTTTAAATTCCTGGCTGGCGGATTCCCCCTACCCCATCTACCATCGCAACAGCTACGCCCAAGCCTCTAGTTGTATCAAAGGCATCCTGCCCGGTGATACGGTTACCATAAAAACACGAACCAATATCACAGGTGGCACCTCGCCCTGGATCTACCTCACAGACAAATATCCCAACGGAGAACGATGCATACTTTTTTCTAATTCTACTCATGTATTTAAATTGATCGATGATGGAAATTCAATAGTAGCCATTGATAGTTTTCGTATTGATTTCGATCCCATTACGTCTTTTGGGTACAACCATTTACTTACCCGAGACCACATTTGGTTTTCATATGATCCGGACTACAATCCTGAAAACGGTGAATACACCCGCTTACTGAAATTCAGCGATGAAGATGTCAATGATCCCTACTCCGATATCATTTTGCTCGACGAATTTAGTTTTGAAGCGTTTGAGATTCCAGCTGTCAATATGTATAACCTGAATTATTATGGTGAGATCGTATGGTACTCGGAGCGGGACACCAATGACACTTATGCCTATGCCGGAGTTATTGATCAGGATTTTAATATGCTGGATACACTCCGATTCGAAGTGCTGCCTGCAGAACGGGTGAATCACAATTCCATCTCCGTAGATGAAGAAAATAATTTCTATATCGTAACGTCACATCGGCTGATCCAATTTACCTGGGATGGTAATAAGGTCTTGATTGGCTGGCAAGCACTTTATGATTTTGTAAACGACGGTCCCACAGGAAATTTCGCCTACGGCAGCGGCACTACTCCTACTCTAATGGGCTGGGGCGAAGGAAATGACAAATTGGTAGTTGTCGCTGACGGACATGCCAACAATAATCTAGTCGCTTTTTGGAGAGAATTACCCGATGGCTGGACGGGTATTCCGAACATGCCACTGCATTTCGCCGACTCGATCTCCATACCCAATGCCATGTCGTTCAGCAATCTATTCCAATCAATCGAAAACTCTCCTACTGTTCATGGTTACGATGTCGCCATCGCACAATTCAACGGCTTCTTAGGCTACGATTGCGAAAACTTGAAAGGAGTTTCGAAATTCAATTGGAATCAAGAAGGCAATGAATTTGAACTGCAATGGACCAATGACGAGGTGAATATGAATGGTGTCTTGGCTTACTCTTCGGGAAGCGACTTGGTTTATGGTTCAGGAAAAGAAGAAGATTGCAATTACTACTACTATGGTTTGGATTGGCAGACAGGAGAACTAAAAGTCGATGTATTGCTCGGACCAGAAGGTACATTTCTGGATGATCCATTTTACGATGCTGGTGTGAATAATGTTATAGACGAAGATGGAAGTATTTATTTTCCAGGGGGAGGTTCTGTAGTAAAATTAGAGAGGCACCCTCTTTCTACTGCAACGATTCCATCACCGAATGATTCGTTTTCAATCTACCCCAATCCGTCGTCTACCCATGTTTTCGTAAACCATCTTGCTCATCCTGGCACGTCCTACACCATTTATTCCATTGATGGTATTGCGTTGAGGTCTTCAACATTAAGGAATACGCAAATTGACATTTCGGATTTACCCGCTGGGCTTTTGGTTTTTCAGTTTGAGGGTAAAGATGGAATTGTAGTAAAAAAAGTGTACAAGGATTAGACACAATTTAATAAAACATACAGATTTTGGTACTATGTCCGTGCTACCATTCGTGTATATGACAAAACGTACAAATCAAACTACGAGAAGAGGTCGGAGATTCTTTATCTCGTTTATTACTGTTGCGATGCAATGGTCTCTGATCTATTGCACCTGTGTCACCAAGTGCATTTTTGCATACACGCCTAACGCTCTGAACATTATCATTAAAAAAGAAATCCTGTATCTTTCGACCTCAATCCACCGATAAACGAATGAAGACACAAGAAAAACTAAAATCCGTACAAAAAGACATTGCCAAAGGACTAAAATCGAAAGCAATGGATCGTCTCCACGGTTTGATTCAGGCCCATCCAAGTGAATTGGCATTTAGAAAAGAATTAGGACGACTTTATTTGAGTGTAGATTGGAAGGAAAAAGCGGGCTTGTATTTGCTACTTTCAGAAACTCCAACCGAAAAAGAGAAAGAGGCCATTGAAATATACCGAAAAAGTGTGCATAACAGTGCATATGAAATTCTCCACAGTCTAAAATTTAAAGGAGACAGGCAACATATAAATTTGAAAGCCCTGGAAATACTGGAGAAGTTAGAAGAACGCAGTTTGGAAGAAAACGGCATAGTCCCACGTTTCCATCATCTCAACCCCAACAAAACTAAAAGAGAATATACGGTCAAAAACAGCTTCAAGGAGAATCTTGGTTTAGGATGCGTCGTTGTGGTATTGATTTCTCTTCCTATTTTTGCAATTATTGGTCTGATTCAGGTGATCAAGTGGATATGGTAATTAGATTTATTATTTGTTATACCGACTGGTCAAACCGTAACTAAACGGATAGATCTTGATAATTATTTATCTGGGAAACTTAAAATAATGAACATCTCAACTAAAGATCAGGAAATCAATGTGATTGGTGACAATGCTATTGTATCCGTAATAATCGATCTGCAAGGGAAATATATGGAGCAGGTTATTGATGGGTCATTTAAGTACATTAGAATATGGAACTTATTCGAAGCCAAATGGATGGTAATTGGCGGAGCAGGAATTCAGTTGTAATTGAAGACGATATTATGTACATTTCCTACCGAAAAGAATTAAAATAGAAAAAAATGACAAACTACATCGACGGATATATTTTTCCCTTACCGCGAAAACATTTGGAAGAATATAAACGAGCAGCGGAGCAAATTGCAGCAATATGGAAAGAATATGGTGCACTCTCTTACTCGGAATTTGTAGGCGATGATATGAAATTGGAAGGCACCCAAGCTTTTCCGGAAGTGATCAATACCAATGAAGATGAAGTCATCGTATTCGGTTGGGTGATGTTTGCGTCCAAAGAAGCGCGGGACCTGGCGAATAAACGCGTCCCGGAAGACGCAAGAATGGCTGATCTGGTAGGTCCATTGGTCGATCCTTCGAAAATGATCTTTGATGCCAGTAGAATGGTTTATGGTGGATTCAAACCGCTTGTGCTTTAATGTTACTCCAAAAAATTAAGTTGATTCCAAAATAGAAGATTATGAATGATCTTGAAATAAAAACCAGCTCAGCAGTAGATTCGATATTCGAAAACTATCCGAAAAACGTTCGAGAGAAAATGTCGGTGCTGCGCAACCTGGTCATCGAGACGGCTAAAGAGACGGAGGGAATCACCCAATTGGAAGAAGCCTTAAAATGGGGCGAACCAAGTTTTTTGACTAAAAAAGGAAGTACGATTCGAATGGATTGGAAGTCAAAAACTCCGGATCAATATGCAATGTATTTTCAATGTACCAGCAGATTAGTTGAAACATTCAAAATGCTTTTTGGAGATGCATTTAATTACGAAGGCAAGCGCGCATTGGTCTTTCCGATAGACAAAGAGCCACCAAGAGAAGAACTGAAACACTGTATAAGAGCTGCGTTACTTTATCACAGCGTAAAGCATTTGCCTACGTTAGGCATTTGACATGACAAGATATCGGCTGCCCCTGAGTTCTCTAGACACATTGAGGATGATTTGAATGACCAATCTACTTTTTACCTGAAGATTTAGTGCTCTTTTTGTCCCATTTTGTCAAGGTTATTCGACAATGAGGTAAACGAAAGATGGAAGAAATCTACTTTGAAGAAATTCGACGGCATTTTTGCACGAAATATCCGACTGTCCATTCTGGTAAAATGATGAGTTCCGAAGCAATTACCTACAAGGAAAAAGTATTTGCTTTCTTTTCAAGAAAAAAGAAAATGGTTTTTAAACTCGGGAAAGCCTTTGATCCAGACACTCTGGAAATCGATATCCAGGTTTTTAATCCTTTCAAAAATAGAGGGCCGTTGAATGGTTGGTTTGAAGTGTCTTATTCGGACAAAGGATATTGGAAGCCATTGACGAAAAAAGCTTTTCTCCTTCTGGAAAACGAATTGAAATAAAAAATGTTTGTTATTAATTCTACCTTAGGACATTCGTATTTTGCTATATGTGAAGTTGACTATAAAGCACTGTTAATCCCTTAATTTTGTAATCAAAGAATTCACAAAGGATACTATGGATACGATCTGTAATCTTTTAAAACTTGAAGCACTTTGTACTGTTCTTAAAATTCCCAGTGTTGAAAATAGAAATGGCTCAAAGCAGAATTGAAAACCGAGGTATTACGGTTTCCAGAATCCTAAACCAAATTAAAAACTAGACTTATAAATTAACAAATGAATAAATACTTGCTTTTAATAAAGAGTACTACACATCTGGATTATTCCCCGGAAAAATATCAAAAGAGAATGGATGAATACCGGGAATGGCTCACGACCATTGCAGACCATTACATCTCCAGCAATCGACTCGAAAGGACTGGAGCCCACATTCATTCACAAAATGAAGTCATTACCGATGGTCCTTTTTTAGATGTGAAAGAAAGTATTGCCGGGTTCATTATGTTAAAAGCCAATGATCTGGATCAAGCCATTAAAATTTCATTGTCTTGTCCGCTGCTCAAGTATTTTGAGATTATGGTAAGACCTATGATTGAGGAAGATTGATAAATCAAGATTTAGTTTAAGGTGGATGCATTTCAAAATTCGTCCAAAAGCAATGCAGAATCAACTTCAATTGAATAAGAATTTAGAAAAACTGAAAGGCTTAAACATATATCTAACCTTGGTTTGCAATCCAGGGCCTGATTATGAATAAAAGTCCAATTTTAGCGACATTTTTAACTCAAAAAAGATGACTAAATTAATGTACGTTCTATTCATTTTCGATTCCAAAAGCGCTTACGAAAATAGTATGATTCAACTTCTCCTGACAAGTTTGTTATTTACTAAAATTCTAAAGCCGTAACGTGCTTTTTATAGATCGCAGTGACAAGAGAAAGCATTGCAATGAAATGTGTCTGTTCCACTTAAACTTACTGCAAAGTAAAGTATTATACGTAAATTCATAAGATGAAATCCATCCAGGACAACTTCTCCAATCAATCTCAATTCTACAAAAAGTACCGGCCTACGTACCCGCCAGAAATCTATCAGGAATTAATGTTGTGCGTAAAAAGTAGAAATCAATGCTGGGATTGTGGAACGGGCAATGGACAAGTAGCCGCTCAATTGGCTTCTTATTTTACCATGGTCTTTGCTACTGATGTAAGCCAGAATCAATTGGATAGTGCACAGCGCAAGGAGAATATCATTTACAGTGTAGAAAGAGCTGAACAAACCAGTTTTGCCGATAATCAATTCGATCTTATTACAGTAGCGCAAGCCATCCATTGGTTTGATGTTGAAGCATTTCATCAAGAGGTGAAAAGAGTGGGTAAAAATGGTGGAATAATCAGTATATGGGGGTATGGACTGTTAAGAATCGAACCTGAGGTCAATGCACTCATCGACAAATTTTACTATGAAATCGTTGGTCCATTTTGGGATAAAGAAAGAAGACATATCGATAATTCTTACGCTTCTATTCCATTTGATTACAAGGAAATTCCTGCCAAGAAAAACAAATCAATTCGCACAAGTTGGACGATTGAGCAACTGGCAGGGTACTTCAACTCCTGGTCAAGTGTACAACATTTTATAAAAGCAAACACCTATAATCCGGTAGATGAAATCATATCGAAAATCAAAGGGGTTTGGAAGAGTTCTGATCGGAAAGAGGTGCAATTTCCCATTTTTATGAAGATCGGAGAAATCGAGAAGTAACCCATGTCATTCTAATTTCATCATTCCCAAGAGGTGAATTTGTTCCAAGTCTCAGCATTCCCTCTTCTTAGGTTTGCATATGTTGTAAAATTGCTGTCGATCAAGGCTTATTCTGTGTAGAGGATCCAATTGACCGATACCAACCCTATTCTCAAAAAGATCCACGAGGAAAAATCACTATTAAAAAGCTTCTTCAAATCCTCTCTAAAATTTTTTAAGAATTCTAATGATTACCCAAGTATATAAAATGACAAAAACTACCGTCCATCCATAAATACTCTTATAACATAAATACCATAGACCGAATCCCAAACCTACAATTATTGAGAGCAACAACAAGACAATTAATCCACGATGTGCAAAAATATTGAACCCCTTAAAGACCCACGACTGCTCTTCCGCTATTATGCCCCAATTTTCTTTTTTCTTAGGTCCGTTGATGATAAATTCTGCTATACTATCCCAATTCTCCTCTTCTCTGGAGGCACTATGATACCCTTTAATATAACCAATCTGATCTATAGCCTTTGATTTAAATCCTACATGCCCAGCTCCTCCGAGTCTGGATGAACCTATTTTTTCAAAAAAGTACGGAAACCATGCAACTACCACGTCTGTAGTTGCGGTATAATTCAAGACATTCTCCACTTTGCCCTCTTTCAATTTTGAAGCCCAATCGTATTTTGTGTTTACGACACTGCTCGCAAAAACAACATTCTTAAATCTACAGGATTCATACGTATTCAAAGCTTCGGCTAATAAGTAGGTTCCATTACTATGTCCAACAAATGAAAATTGCGCTTTGGGATAATATGCGAGGGCTTTCAAATACTCTTCCATCAACCATTGCACCTTTTTTTCTCTTTGCCCCAACAAAAGGAAATCTATGATCGGAAAAAATCCATAGCTTGAAGTTTCAGTCGCAAATTTGCGATCCGAGTACTGTTTCTCTGCTTTTGATTTAATTCTTCTTGCAACTTTATGTGTCCAGTATCCTACATCTCTAATACCATGAATTACAAATATCACGTCCGTTATATCCTCTCTGGATTTAATCAAATCATCCGGATCATATGGGCTTACCTGCAACTGCTTCAACGCTTCTCTGTCTTTGGTCAATGCATCAAGAAAAATTCTGGATCTTTCTTTACCATCCTTTGAATTGTCCATTTTCACCATGTCCCCATGATTTGAATTCGGAACATCCAGATAAATAAACTTTGAACCTGAACTAAGATCAACATCATCCTCTGGTGGAACGATTTCATCCTTGGACCCTAAAAGTTGTATTGTAATTGGAGGTTCAATATTGTCTTTCTTAAATCTTCTGTGAAGAAGAATCCACTGAGCTCTTAAATCGTTAATAAATGGCGTTCCTCTTTTGATGTAAAGCATTGTGCTTTTTAAACCAGGAATTCGTCCTAATGGTCTTGCAATTCTATACGCCAGGGAAAACAAGAGGTATGTAGGTAATTCCATATGGTAGGATATTCTCCAACCTTTATTTGCACCCGCAATAAGAATGATCCTTTCTATTTTTGAAGACCATTTTTTCACTTCTTTGGACTTTATTTCTTTTTCAAATGGAGCTCTTTTGCATTCTCCCGAGGCTACCACAAAGAGTTTGCGAACGATGAGTGCCCCAAAGCTAAACCCCACTAAAACTATTTTATCGTATTCTTTATGATCTCTTTTGATTTTATCATTCCATATGTACTCGATGCATTCAAATTGCTTTTGTACAATTTTAGAAGGCGTAGTACGGGAAAAAATACTGGAAAATGGCAATTTAGGAATATAGAAATCTGCATCCGGATCGACATCTGCCAGGTTCTTTTTGATAAAACGCATTTTTTGTGGGGTTCCCCTAAAACCATGCAAAATCACAAAAAGGCTTTTTGATTTTCCGCGCCTTTCGAGATAGGAAGACAGTTTTTTTATCATGATCGTATTCAATCTTTTGAGGTACACTAAAACAACCAAATCCGCTTCAATCGTAGTTAATCTCAACCAATTTGGTCTTACATCTTAATACGTAAGTTTCTGTAATATACTGATTAATTTCCCTCAAGCATCTCACCCCTTTTGTTTTTAACAAAACACCTGTGTTTCAATTCAATAATCATTAGTATCTTTCCAGCACGACCAAAATCAATTGATATGAAAAAGCTTCTTTTTATTGTCTTCATCCTGCTTACTGGATGTTCCGAAGATCCGATGGAGCCCCCTGTTCAGTTTTTAAAACAAGGTTGCAAACCGCTCCAGGTTCATGACGACGGCTCTCTTTCCGGTTCGTCGATTGAGGATTTTACGTATGGAAATGATCAGTTGACAACTATGGGTCGGTATACTTATGAATACGACAATGGCTATGTAAGCCGTATTTATTTGGGTACAACAAAATATGCAACCTTCACCTACGACACCAAAGACAGAGTCATTGCTTCAAGAAAATATTCCAGCGAAAACGAAAACGAAGAATTTCAACTGGTCTCTCATTATGAATACGACTATCAAGATGATTTTATCGTCAAGTCAAACAATGTGTTAAGCTCCGAAGAGACCGTCTATTTTCGAAATCCACAAACCACTAATATTGACAGTCTTATCGCCTATGATGCCGATAGCGTAATAAAAAAGATCGAACACTTCCAATACGATGAAAATCCCAACGTCTATTCCAATGTGAATACTCCAATGTATAATTTTGATCAATGGATTGTACGCCGGAATAGAAACAACATCTCCTTCTATGAACGAAAAGATCCAACTTCAAACTTGCCATTAATTCGTTATTCTGTTGACATCAATTATAATGAATTCGGTTACCCGGAATCGATGTATTTTATATTTCAGCCAGGAGAAGAATTAATCAGAACGTTTATCTATACCGATTGTCAGGAATAATTGTACCTCCAGGATGGATCTATCCAAGAAATGAACGAGAAAGATAACCGGACCTTTTTGGGTTTATTTATTAAACAAATACCATGAACCATTTTTTTGAAACCCAGCGATTGCTTTTAATTCCTTTTGAGCAAGTAGAAGCAACTCTTTTTCACGGATTGAGTACAACTCCACATATTCGAAAATATCTTTGGGATGATGAGAATATTTCTCTTGAACTTGCCCAAGAAGTACTCACCAATAATACCATACTCTTTGATCAAAAAGGATATGGATTGTGGAAAATAGTTCTCAAAGACGGCAAAATACCGATTGGTTATGTGGGCCTGTGGCACTTCTTTGAGGAGAGTCAACCCCAATTGATCTACGCCATAAAAAAGGAAAATACAGGGGCTGGGATTGCCACAGAAGCAGGACGCAAAATACTCCGATATGCTTTGGAAACATTAGATTTTGACCATTTAATTGCAGCTATAGATCAAGGCCACCAAAGCTCAATCAATGTGGTGGAAAAATTGGGGATGAAATTTGAACGAAAGGAAGTTATGGAAGGTAAGCCTACACTTTTTTATAAGATAGAAAATAGTGGATAAGTCTGTAAGGATTTAATAGTCTAGTTCTGGATAATAATCTAGGGCTAGAATATGGTTAAAATCTAATTTTGTCGGCATTTTTGGTCAAAAATGATGACAAAATTAGTAGTAGAAGCTTCATTAAGTTATTATCTCAATCGCCAATAAAATTAAACTCATGGCAAAATTGAAAGTTGCACTTTAATTTTACATAGTGGACAGATCAAGCGTAACTATATATGTCATTGGATATTTAAGAGGACAATCGAAATTGTTAGGTTTGAATTTTTACCGAACTATTGTTATAAACAAAACTAAATAATTCAAGTAACTTCAATTGATGGAAACGTATCAAAGCATATTAACCAACATAGCCAAGTATGTCAAACTTTCAGAAGCTGAAAAAGAAAAATTCACCTCCATCATTCGAACCACCCGCGTCAAAAAAAGACAATTCATTGTTCAGCCAGGCTTTATATGTCAATATCGAAATTACATTGTAGAAGGTGCGTTTCGTGTATATTACCTGGATAAAGATGGAAAGGAACATACCGTCAGTATCGGAATTGAAGATTGGTTCGTAACGGATTTCTATAGCTACATCAGTCAAGAACCCGCCACACATTATGCCGAGGCACTGGAGAATTCTGTAATTTTTCAAATGAAATATGAAGACATCGAACCCCTTTGTTCTGAAATCCATGCCCTGAGTGAATATTTTCGATTGACTACAGAAAGGGCATTTGCCTATTCCCGCAAACGGGTTATCTCAAATATTAGCAAGACGGCCGAAGAACGGTATCTCGAATACCTGGAACGATATCCACAGATCGTCAATCGGGTTCCTCAATACGTTTTGGCTTCTTATCTCGGAATGTCGGCAGAATTTTTAAGTAAAATTCGTTCTCGTCCACTCTCCAAATCTTGAACCAGTTCAAGTTAATTTCCTGTCATAGTTCATTTTTATTCCCCTCATTTCAGAAGAATTTTGTGATGTAATCAATGAAGTGATATAAGAACGTACGATAAGTGATTTAGAATAGATTGATTATCAAACTGAAGCATTTTTTGAGAAGCATAGCCAAAACAATAGGCCCAAGAAGAATGCGACAAGATGATATCCAAGATGTTCTTAAAAGACTTCAATATTTATTCATCACCAAATTTTTCAAAATGAATGATTTAAAGACCCCTTCGTATCAGGAAGGTTTAGAAGAACTAAGAGATAACTTAACCCAAATGCTACCTGTCGACGCATTAAACGTATTCGACGCAGATGCCGAAGCATTACAAGCTAAATACCATTCGGTTTTAAAACTGAACAAAGGAGATGAAGCTCCGGATTTCACCTTGTCCAATGCCACCAATAAAACCGTCAATCTGCATGAGACCCTCCAGAATAATCGAGTAGTACTTACTTTTTACAGAGGAACATGGTGCCCCTATTGCAATCTTATGCTTGCTCAATACCAATCCATTTTGCCGGAAATACAAAAAGCGGGTGCAGTTTTAATAGCTATATCACCGCAAACGCCGGATGAATCCTTAAGCATAAAAGAGAAGAATGATCTTCAGTTTGAAGTATTGAGCGATAATGACAATGGGGTCGCAAGGCTATTTACTACAGTTTTTAAATACGGAGAAAGACCGCTGGACACTATGGCTGAGTTAGGATTCGATTTTGATAGCTTTTATGCAGACGACTCGCGCGAACTTCCAATCCCAGCCACTTTTATAATAGAAAAAGATGGAACGATATCGTTTGCCAGATCTGAAGGTGGAGATTATAGAAATAGAATTGAACCACAGGAAATTGTCAACGCTTTAAACTACAATCTTAAATAACAAATTAGCTTGTTTCCAAAATGTATTTTAACGAAGTGATTTAGAAACGTAGATAACATGATTTGTAATAAAATGATTATCAGATTGAAGTGTTTTTGAGAAGTATCCCGCTAGGGTGGGACGCGCCGTAATAAATGCGATAAGTTGGCATTCAAGATGTTGCAAAGGGCTTAATAATATGTTGTAACTACACAGCCATTTTGAAAATTACAAGATAATAGTTACATTTTAACGACCTACCTAGAAGATAATGGATCCATAAAAAGATTTATTATCGAAGATTTATCAGAAATACTAGTTGAATTAAGGTCTTTGCGCAAGGAAGTTAAAGAATTGCGTGAAGAGAACCAATGTCTGCGGGAGGCTAGTGTATTGTTACTCAAGGAGAATGAGGAGTTGCGAAGAAGATTGAATCAGCGAAGTCACAATTCTAGCAAACCCCCAAGTAGTGATCCAATATGGGAACGTGCTCAACGTCCAGTAAAATCAAAAAGTAAGAATCGGAAACGAGGAGGTCAATTAGGGCATAAAGGAAGTAATCTTAAAAAGTTTACTCAGATCGATTTTTTAAAAGAGCATTCTTATGATACTTGCCCTTATTGTCAGAGTAACAAGCTTTTATTAAAAGATGTAAAAACAAGACAAGTTCTTGATATTCCAAATCCCAAAATAGATGTAACAGAACATCGTTTTTATGAGTATCAGTGTTTGAGTTGTTGTGCAACTATACTAAATGATAAGATTCAGGATTACAAACAAAGTGTTCAATATGGACCGAACATAAAATCATTCGTTAACTATTTAAGTGTGTATCAACTTCTACCGTATAAACGATTAGTAGAAATGATCAAAGATTTGTTCGGACACAAAATAAGTCAAGGAAGTATATCAAATTTCAATTCAGAATTAAGTATAAAATTGGAAGGGTTCATTGTGGAACTTAAAAACTATTTCATTCAGCCAGATAAGG
>JBCCVV010000024.1:0-43810 GCA_039194925.1 Bacteroidota bacterium | reverse complement strand
GTTGGATTTGTGATACAGAACCTCTGGTGAATGACTTGAACTACAAACCGCAATATGATCTGGAAAGAGGATTGAATGAAAGTATAGAGTGGTACAAATTGAATAATTGGTTAAAATAACACAGAAATATAGAAATGTCAAAAAAAGGAATCGCTAGCAAAGCAACAGGAAAACTAGGAATACTACTTCCAGGAATGGGAGCGGTGGCAACTACTTTTATCGCAGGTGTATATGCGGTGAATAAAGGAATTTCAAGCCCGATAGGTTCTCTTACTCAAATGGGTAGGATTAGAGTTGGAAAAAGAACTTCGGACAACAAACCTCTTATGAAGGATTTAGTACCCATTCACAACTTAAAAAAAGTCGCTTTTGGAGGATGGGATGTATATGATGACAACGTGTATGAGGCGGCTATGCACGCTAAGGTTTTGGAGCCGGAATTATTACGTCAGTTGAAGCCACAATTGTCCAAGATCAAACCCATGAAAGCCGTTTTCAATAAGGACTACGTAAAACGCCTGGACGGAAAACACGTCAAAAAAGGAAGAACCAAAATGGCGCTTGCTAAAGCTTTGATGAAAGACATTAGAGACTTTAAAAAGGCAAATAAATGCGATCGATTGGTTATGGTTTGGTGTGGAAGTACTGAGATTTACATCGAAGAATCAGCAGTCCATAAAACAATTAAGAGCTTTGAAAAAGGATTGGAGAACAATCACAAAGATATCCCACCAAGTATGATCTATGCCTATGCGGCAATTAAAATGGGAGTACCATATGCCAATGGTGCACCAAACCTTTCCTGTGATGTTCCTGCTTTGATCCAATTGGCGAAGGAAACGGGAACACCAATAGCAGGTAAAGATTTCAAAACTGGTCAGACGTTGATGAAAACCATATTAGCTCCAGGGTTGAAGGCAAGAGCGCTGGGAGTAGAAGGCTGGTTTTCGACAAATATTCTAGGTAATAGAGATGGAGCTGTATTGGATGATCCTGATAATTTCAAAACCAAAGAGGTTTCTAAACTAGGTGTGCTGGAACAAATACTTGAACCAGAGAAAAATCCAGAATTGTATAAAGATTTATACCATAAAGTAAGAATCAACTACTACCCTCCTCGAGGTGATGCCAAAGAAGGTTGGGACAATATCGATATAAGAGGATGGCTAAATTATCCAATGCAGATAAAAATTGACTTTTTGTGTCGTGATTCTATTCTTGCTGCTCCGATTGTACTGGACTTGGCTTTATTCTTGGATTTAGCGAAACGAGCAGGTATGAGTGGTATTCAGGAATGGCTAGGATTTTATCTAAAATCACCGCAAGCACCAAAAGGAGTCATGCCTATCCATGATATTTTCAAACAACAAATTAAACTTGAAAATACGGTACGTCATATTGCGGGCGAAACATTGCTTGACCATTTAGGTTTGGATTACGAACAAGGATAGGCTTATTTCAAAATATATAACGATAATTATAGGGATGAGCCTTGGCTTGTCCCTTTTTGATTTCCAATGAAAAACGAAAACAGAAATAATGAAAAGGTGAAGGTGCCCTTCTTTACCTCATTCATAAGATCGCAGGCCAGTTCTGCGGTATCTACAGTTTTTGATTTCGGTAGTTTTGGATTGTTGCATTATATCTTTGGGATTTATTATGGTTATTCCACGGCTGCGGGCAATGTTTTTGGTGCTGTAGTAAGTTTTTATCTCGGTAGGAATTGGGCTTTTAAACGAACAGATGGGAAAATTACGCACCAGGCCATTCGATATGCAATTACCTCTCTTTCCAGTGCTGTAATCAACACAAGTGGAGTTATATTTCTAACCGAAACCTATAGCCTTGAACCCACTATCAGTAAGGCTATAGTAGCATTAATTGTAGGCGCCACGTTTAATTTTCTAATGTTTAGGTACTTCGTTTATAAGTAGTATGAAAAAGAGTATACGATTTATAATCAATCCATTTTCGGGTACCAGTGGCAAACAAACAGTTCCTGAAATGATCAACAGCCTACTCGATCATACCAGGTTTGAATACGAAATTGTGAAAACTGAACGAGCAGAACATGCAATTGAACTGGCCCGGGAAGGAGTAGAAAAGAAATTTGATTATGTAGCTGCTGTTGGTGGTGACGGCAGTGTCAATGAAGTTGCTCAATCGCTTCTTCATTCTACTACTGCATTGATTGTAATACCAGGGGGGTCTGGAAATGGTTTTGCCATGCACATGGGACTAGGGAGAAATATTAAAAAAGCTCTGGAAATAATCAATACAGGTAGAATTATTGAAATAGATACCTGCAGGGTAAATGATCGATTTTTTATCAATGTCTCAGGGCTAGGATTTGATGCTCGTATTGCTTACATGACAAAGAAAAACAGCAAAAGGGGCTTCCTACCCTATTTGATAACATCGATTCGGGAAGCAAGAAAATTTAAATCACAAAAATTGAAGATTCGGATTGATGATCAGGAGATTTCCGGAGAATATGCCGCAGCTGTAGTTGCAAATGCTTCCATGTACGGTTACTACTTTACCATAGCCCCATTAGCTTCCATGCAAGATGGTATCATGGATCTTATGCTGATTAATAAGGCCCCGCTTTATAAGTACTTTCTGATGACTTTCCGATTTCTGAATCGAAGCCTCCATAAAAGTAAGATCACAAAAACAGTACAAGGAAAATCTATTGTGGTTTCTCTGGAGGATGAGAACTTTTTACATGTTGATGGTGAAGGTTACAAAACACAACCCGAGTTAAGGTTTTCCATTCAACCAAAATCTCTAAAGGTACTGGCACCGGCAAACCATACGCATAAATGGAATTTGTAAATCGAGAGTAAGGGTTATTTGAAAAAAGAAAATATGGTAGTGCCGTAACTTCTTTCTTCCATGTATCTATCATGCTTTTTAAAATCATGACGAGGATTATGCTCAAGTACAAAAAGACCGTCCTCATTTAATAGCTCGTATTTGAATATCTCATCTGGAATACTATCCAGGATAGGAAGAGGATACGGCGGACCAGCAAAAATATAATCGTATTTGTGTTGTACCGTACGAATATATTTGAATACATCAGATTTAACAATGATGATCCTATCCTCAATTCCTAATGCAGCCGCTGTTTTCTTCACGAATGCTACACAACCACCAAACTTATCCACATACGTAGCATCTTGACATCCACGAGATATAAATTCATAACAATGATTACCCGTGCCTCCAAATAGATCTAACATTTTGGTTTCCTTAAAATCAATTCTGTTTTGAAGAATATTAAATAAGCCTTCTTTGGAAAAATCTGTGGTAGGTCTAGTTGGCCAATTCTTTGCCGGGGGATTGAATCGCCTACCTCTGAATTCGCCACCAATTATTCGCATAAGGCAGTAGCAAATAAATCCAGATAAAAGTGTTGCTTAGCACGGTATCTAAAGTCTGTAATGTGAAGTCTCTCTGATCTCGTAAATTCAACATTACGAAAATATCCGTGCAACAGGTCATGCAATGGAAAGTCGAGATCCAAACGACCAAATAACAATAAATTGTCTTCTTCTCTATTTAATTTCAATTGATCATAGATAAGTGTTATGAAATAGAGATAGTCGTTTTCATGGGTGCAATTGAATTGATTGTAGAATAAAAATTTTGTGTCTTTGCCATACAGTAGATGTAACTTTTCGTCTTCTACATATGCAATAAGTTGTTTTTTACTGAATGGGTAGAAATAATTTGACAGTACCGTCGAAATATGAAAGTTTTGGTGCTGATTATTCAAGACACCATTTAAAAAGTGGGATTGACTTTTGGTCAACCCATATTCTACGATGACATCCTGGTCCGTAAATTTATTATCTAGGTTATCTTTATTTAGAAATGCCGGAAAGAATTTAAGTGCTTTCCCCGCTTCTTCCACATTAGAATGTAAATACGGTTTTGATGTGCTGGAAACCTTTATTTTTATGTTTTGTATATTAAAAATATCATCCTTTACTTTATCGATGATCTCCTGATCAGCAAAGTCTCCAATTGAATAATGCTGACATTCCAGCAATTTAAAATCCTCTGAAAAGAAACCATAAAAAAAACTGTCCGACCCAATTATGGCGGACAGTATTTCGGGTTTTAATCCTGTTTTATTTTTGAAAGAAATATCGATCACTATCGTTCCCAGTTTCCTGAAATATTGGGTTTAAACATATCTCCGAACTTAATGGTCTTATTAGGATCATACCTGGAGTCATACTTACCGTAACGAGGATCTGCGTATTTGCCCATGAATGTTTTCCATTTGGTTCCCACTTCAACCACACTTACCATTGTTTTTTGATATTCTATGGTATCCGCAGCAATGTCAAAAGTTTTACCTCCACCGAATGGTATATATTTTAGAGAATCTAACTGAATACCTAATGCTCTAATGGAGTCAATAGCTGGAGAATATGTAACAATTCGTTCAAATTTATCTGCATTTGTAGGATCATCTGGGTCTCCTATGATCTTTTCGAAAGAGATACTGTCATTTGTTAATGATGTCGCCAAATCTTCAAACGATGAAGCAAATTGCCCGTTGATGTATCTGTAAATCTCTTGTGCTTTTCGAATAGTCTCTAATTTTTTGACTACTTTACTTTTTCTATATTCTTTGGCTTCTCCAAATGCGATAGGCTCTTTGATTGAATTCACTAGCATATATGCCAGAAGAATTATAATTGCTATTAGAGCACCGTTGATTACATATCTCATTTTTTACAATTTGTATTTTACTTTGACTAAGTCGGTTTGATTAATATATTTTAAATTCTACGCTTCATATCAACTTCAAAGAAAATAAAAAGATGAATGAAATAAAAATTAAATATCAAATAATGTTGAATCGAACGTTTTCAACCTGTTTTTCTTTTAAAAGTCTGGTTATTTGAACATTTGCAGGGTATACTTTCACGCTTATAGGATGCATCGAATTCATTTTTTGGTGTGTATCTTTGTATTTTATTCATTAAGCAGGTTGATTGTATCATTTGAGCCGCTTTATTATTATTTTATTTGTGCTCAATACACTATTATTTAGAAAGACAAATCAGCTTTGTCTTCTTTTTAATTTAATCTGCAGATCGAATGGCAATTAAAATTTGAAATCCAAATGTCGATACTCCTGGCTATAGAATCTTCTTGTGACGATACTTCCGCTGCAATTATTGATACCGGTAAAGTAAAGAGCAATGTCACCGCTACACAAAAAATACATGAACGTTATGGTGGTGTAGTACCCGAAGTCGCCTCAAGAAAACATCAATCTAATATTATTCCTGTGGTTGCTGCAGCCCTTGAACAAGCAGGGGTGAAAAAGGAAGAGTTATCTGCAATAGCAGTC
Organism: Bacteroidota bacterium; assembly: GCA_039194925.1. Lineage (GTDB taxonomy): Bacteria > Bacteroidota > Bacteroidia > Chitinophagales > Saprospiraceae > CAJXUU01. The sequence continues at coordinate 38,430 of JBCCVV010000024.1, read as the reverse complement.
ACCAGAGGTCCTGGATTATTGGGTAGTTTGATAGTAGGCGTTTCTTTTGCAAAGGCATTATCTGTTTCGCTGGATATTCCTATTATCGAGGTGAATCATATGATGGCTCATGTTCTAGCCCATTTTGCCGAAGATCCAAAACCAAGTTTTCCGTTTCTCTGTTTGACGGTAAGTGGAGGACATACACAAATAATAAATGTCATCTCACCCTATGAGATGGAAATACTCGGAAGCACTATTGACGATGCAGCGGGAGAAGCTTTTGATAAGACCGGAAAGATTATGGGCTTGAAATACCCTGCCGGGCCTGAAATTGATAAACTGGCGCAAAAAGGAAAACCAATATTTGAATTTCCCGAACCAAAGATAGCAGGTCTGGACTTTAGTTTTAGTGGGTTGAAAACTTCAATTCTCTATTTTCTGAAAGCACAATTGAAAGATAACCCCAATTTCATTGATGAAAATATGGAAGACATATGTGCCTCAGTTCAACATAGAATAGTAACAATATTAATAAATAAACTTATAAAAGCATCTGTGCAAACAGGAATCAGGGAAGTGGCTATAGCTGGTGGAGTATCAGCGAATAGTGGTTTACGCAGCGCTTTTGAGGAAGCGGGAAAATTGCATAATTGGACGACATATATCCCTTCATTTCAATATTGTACGGATAATGCCGGAATGATAGGTATTGCCGGTCATTATAAGTACCTGAAGAGCGATTTTGGAGATTTATCCCTTGTGCCCGATTCCAGGATGAAATTTTAATCAAAACAAAAAACCGACACTCCAAAGAAGGAACGTCGGTTATTCTATTGTAAACGGGAGTATATCTTAAATGCTGATACCTAAAGTAAAGTTCACCACATGTGGCTTATTTTGGAATCTGGCATTTCTGGTACCGTAATTAATGTGATCACCTACAGTTCTGAAATTATTCTCATAACGAACGTCCAAGTGGAATCTGCCCGCATCCAGCCCAACAGAAGTCGTAAATCCATAGGTAATTGATCTTAAATTATCATTATACCCACTTATGAAATCGAGTTCGGTACGATGACCTGCTAAAATATGCGCTACTGGGCCTACTCCGATTCTTATGTTATTGTGCGTCAATCCTGCTAATAATTGAAAATCGATAAATTCAAACTTTTCGAAAGCAGTCCTGGGGCCTTGACCAAACTGTATGTGTGAAGTTACGTCGTATTCTTGTGTGAAATTAGTGTAGGCTAATTCTGCTCTCGCAAAGAGATAGCCAAATTTCTCTTGACCAAAAACACCAAACGATTTAACTATGTTCGTTCCTGAATACGTTACTTCGTGGTTTATATAATCGAATATTTCACCAGCATAAGTAGTTTCATTTGCGGCTAAAGAGACTCCAATGGAGCTTTTTACACCAAATACTCTTTTTGTCTTTGTATTTCTTTGCGCATCTGAATTAATGGCAAATCCTATCAGGATAAAAAGTACTAAAATTGAGTTTCTCATTTTCTTATTGTTGGGTTAACCAAATTGAATTTTGTTTTCCGTACTGCAAAGTTCAGTAAATTTCTTTGATCAATCTAATTTCTACAGCACTATTGTCAAAACATTTACAAATATTTATCAATTAAACTGATTATATGACAAATTTAGTATTACCAGTTCCTTAAATGATTGTTACTTTCCATATTTTATTTTGTTTGCGCAATAAAGAATATGGTGAATTCTTCATTTGGAAAGATATAATTTGTCAATCAGCTATATTAATGCATTCCATCTTCTATTTATTATATATTAAGACAAAATATATGTGAAAAATGTTGCTTTTGAGACTTAACTTAGAATGAGAATAAGCAGAATTCATCCTAAAAGACAATATTCTCATCGAAAAACAGGTCTGCATGAAACAAAAAGACCTTAGATTTAGGTTCTTTAGAAAAATACACGAATAAGATGTCAGACAAAAAAACAAGCAACAAAACAGAAATTTCAAATAGCATAATACAAAATCATATGATCTGGTCAATGGGAGCTGGATTTATACCAGTACCAATTGCAGACCTATTCGCCGTATCTGCGATCCAGCTCGACATGATTCGGCAATTATGTAAGGTATATGATGTGAACTTCAAGGAAACAGAGGGCAAAGCAATCATTACAGCGCTTACGGGATCCGGATTAGCACGATTAGGAGCCAGAGCGGTGAAATTTATTCCTGGTGTAGGTTCTATTCTCGGCGGTGTTACAATGGCCGTACTTTCTGGTGGATCTACCTATGCTTTGGGTGAAGTATTTAAAAAACATTTTGAAACGGGAGGCACTTTCTTAGATTTTGATCCAGGCCGTCTGAAAAAATACTACGATGAGAAGTTTGAAAAAGGGAAAGATGTTGCCGCTAAGATTCAAAAAGACAAGAAAAAAGCGGATGAAAAGTCAGCTGTTAATGATAGTGTAACACAATTGGCCAATTTGGCAAAAATGAAAGAAGACGGAATGCTCACCGAAGAGGAATTTCAAACCATGAAAAAGAAAATAATTAATGCCGAAGAAAATGGGCAGTTGTAATAATATGTTATTTACAAAAAAAACAAAAGGAGAGCGACCTGAAATTGCTCTCCTTTTTGTCTTTTATTTTATTGTACTGCTTACGCTTTGAAGAATTTAGCTCTTGCTCCACATTGAGCAATTCCATAGTATCCAAGCCCCCAGTTTAACTCAAATACTAATCCGGCATAAATTGGAATAGATTTTTCGTAGCCCTCGCTATATAATCCTGCTGCAAAGGGAAAAGGCTCTGCGGCACCAGAACTGGTATCAAAGTCCCCACTAATCATATCAGAGAATCCATATTCAAAACGCAGTCCAATTTGGCCGCTGAAAGCACCATCTGTCCCTACAACATTAACTCCAAAACCGAGTACACCTGAGATCAATCGTTTATTAATATCCGTAAACTCTGTGATCTGTCCATCCATACCAGTTCGCTCCATGCTGCTTACAAAGCTGATTTTTGGTCCGATTTCAAAGAAACCCAAATTGGCGGCATTTCTAAACAACAGATATAAATCCAATGAACTCCATTCTATTTTTGGGGCTGCTGGGTATGAAACCATGTCATTTGATAATCCTTCAAACGTTTCTGCGCTACTCATATACATCAATTCAATAGCCAATCCGTTATATCCCCGATTAATTCCAAATTTACCTCCAATACCAAATGCACCTCCAAAACCTAATTCGTAGTTGAGGTTTGGATCGTCGATAGCGGCATTGTTAATAACACTCGAACTTCCGTACATTACTTTAATAGCGGCATCAAACCAAGCTATTTCCTTTTGTGAATAGGTCACGGTACTAGCCGCGATAAAACAAAGAATCAAAAATTTTCTCATTTTGTTAATTAGATTTAGTTTAAGAATCGATATTGCAAGATAAGATATTTGAAATTATTACCATATGAAATAGACAAGCTTTTCTTGCTTTATGCTGCTTTCTTGTCATTACGCTGCAAAACACTCATTGAAATGGAAAGCCACCCTAAAATGAAAAATACTCCACCAATAGGTGTTATTGGCCCCAACCATCGATATGTAGTCAAACCAATAATTTCGCGTGTTGATAACAAGTACAATGAACCGGAAAAGAACAAGATACCCGTGATAAAGAAGAGAGCTGCTCTTTTCAGCCAAATGGATTTTTGATAAGAATTCAATAAAATTGACCCCAAAAGTGCCAACACATGGAAGAAATGATATGTCACTCCAGTTGAGTATGTAGTCAGTTTATCTGCTGGTAGTACATTCTTGAGACCATGTGCCCCAAATGCACCTAAGATCACCGCCAGAGCACCTAAAACTCCACATATCATCAGTAGAGACGTATTACTGAATAGTTTTTTCATCATAAACATTGATTCACACTACAAATAAATAAAATCAATTCATCTAAAAGATACGCTTCACTATAAAATCCACGTTAAATTTGATCTTTATTCATAGAATTATGTTAATCATCCGTGCTTCATTATAAGACATATCCACATCATTCTTCTCAGGAATGGGTTACTTTCATCCATGGGGCCGGTGGTAGTTCATCCATTTGGTATAAACAGTTGAAAGAGTTCAAAAAACATTTTAATGTTTTACTGATTGACTTGAGAGGACACGGAAATAGTAAATCTATTGGCTTATCAACCCTATCGAAATATACATTTCGTGGAATCACAAAGGATGTGGTGGAAGTCATTGAACATCTGAAAATCAAAAGTTCTCATTTTGTGGGGATTAGCTTAGGTACTATTATTATTAGGGAATTGGCTGAAATTATTCCTGGCAGGGTATCTTCAATGATCATGGGTGGCGCAATTCTGAAAATGAACTTTCGCTCACAAATATTGATGAGGGCAGGATTTATTTTGAGATCGATTGTACCCTACATACTGTTGTACAAATTATTTGCCTTTATTATAATGCCGAGAAAAAAGCACAAAGAATCAAGAAACCTTTTTGTGCGCGAAGCAAAAAAACTGTATCAAAAAGAGTTTATACGGTGGTTTGGGTTGACAACTACTGTGAATCCAATACTGCGTCTATTCCGATCCAAAGATCCTGGGATTCCGACACTTTATGTCATGGGAGATGAGGATTATATGTTTTTGCCTCCGGTTAAAATGACGGCAGAAAAACACGAATCGGCAAATCTAGAGATCTTACCAGCCTGTGGGCATGTGGTTAATGTGGACAAACCAGTCCTATTTAATAACATTGTTATAGATTGGATACAAACCAAGTCTCGACCTTAGCTTTTTTCAGTTTAATTCTTTAGAGCAATATCATAGAAAAGTACATATGCTTATTCCCATTTTGACGAAGAAATCTTATCTCCCATTTTTTTAGGAATTTCGTATTTATCAGGTATATCGGATTTATTAGGCTTTTTCAGATTAGGAATTTCCTCCATTTTACCTGTACCTTTCAACTTAATAACTTTACCCTTAAAACTATCTTTTTCGAAGAGCAGGTATGTTTTACCTTTTGGGATCTGGTATCGAATTGATGATATTTTGTCATTAAACTGCTCATCTTCGACGAATACCTTTTTGTAATGGCTATATTCCTTTTTGCCGTGGTATCCATAAATTCTCATGCAACGATCTGAAAAATTAGCATCATCATATAATTCAATTACAGCATCTCTTTTAGCGGTAATTATTGTTTTTTTGAAAACCGGATAAAATTCTGTGCATGGTAAGACCTTTCCGTCTCTGGTAGTCCTGTGATGAGTGGCATACAGTGCAAGCCGATTGTCGGGAGTAATATATAAGCCACTTCCTCCATTAAAATTATACCGTTTGCCACCTCCCTTGAATTCTTTTTCATTTACGATACGATCAAGTCCATTTAATTTGAACTTCATCTTGCTACCCCTCTTGGAAACCTCATAGTCCATCTCATATAAGCTCGCATGATTTTTTCCAGACCCAGAAGGTATGGGAGCCCAGCTATATGAATTCATCATGCCGGCCAAATACAACCTGTCATCATCCTGAAGTAATAAATGTATGGTTTGATAGGTACGCTTATCTTTAAAATGATCATTATATGAATAAGAGTCTTCCTTTTTCGATTTAAACCCATCCTTTATTTTGTTCGAATTCGAAATATAGATATCCAGACGTGGTCCTTGACCAGGGTCGCTATCGGTCCAGACTGCACATAAGTAATACCCATTTTGCAATCGGACTAAAGATGCTGTTCCACAATTTGTCCCATTTCTTGATATATCGATTTGCAAATCCTTTGGATTCATTATATCCGAAATATCATAGAACTTAACCAATGATTTATTTGTCTTGTACTTTGCTTTCACATGATACCCGTCAGATTCCAAAGGAGCAACAAGTATGTTATCAAATATTGTAATTCCTCCGTTATGCCAGAACTCTTTATCAATTACAAAAATTTCTTTCAGCAGACCATGTACCTGAGAATCATCTTCTGTTACTTCTAAACCTATCTCTGCTCTAGAGTTATTATTGTTAGAAGGTACTCTACATACAAACAATTGTGAAGCATCATTTTTATGATCACCGCCTGAAAATATCATGTATTCACCGTCACTCGTCCTGGCAATACCTTGAAAGTGTCGTTTTCGATCGGGCTCATTTTTGAAATTTACAATATCTCCAGCTTTGTACGGATTGTATTTCTTGCTTAATTCCAGCTTTTCATCTGAGGCAATTGGAATATAATCTCCGGCATTTGGAATCTCTATAAAAGAAGATACGACATCAGGAATTAAGATAGGTTTTGGATCTTTAGTTTCGGCGGTTTCGATATGTTTTTTGGTGATTTGCGCACCTGGATAATCGCTTATGGGCATAATACAATTATTAAGGGTTATAAAAAGTAGACAATTTGATCTCAAAAAATAGACATCCATTCACGACAAAGCATTGCCGTTAGGACAATATAGTTAAAATTGTTTTTGAGTGCAAGATTTTGACAGTACGTATCTTTAACAGTATATATTTTGGGTAATGAAATTACTCAAGGTTGAATTGGTTATTGTCCAACAAAATCTGACATCTTCGATTGTAAAGCAAGAGCAGATTCCCTCGCTTTTTGATCAAAATTTTCACCATCGCCTGAATAAATAATCCCTCTGGAAGAGTTGATTAAAAGTCCACTATCCTTGTTCATTCCATTGGTAAGAACACCCTGTAAATCTCCACCTTGAGCGCCTATACCCGGGACTAAGAAAAAATGTTCCTTGGCCATGGCTCTAATCTGCGAAAAGGATTCCGGATGGGTGGCTCCAATTACATACATCAAATTGGATGGACTCCCCCACTCTTGAGATTTTCTTATGACAGATTCGTAGAGCGGTCTGTTCCCGTAACGTATTTGTTGAAAGTCATTGCTCCCCTTATTCGAAGTCAATCCCAATAAAATCACCCACTTGTCTTCAAACTCAAGAAAAGGTTCAACCGAATCGATCCCCATGTACGGTGCGACAGTAACCGAGTCGAAATTAAAGTATTCAAAAAATGTCTTGGCGTACATTTTTGATGTATTGCCTATATCTCCCCGTTTGGCATCTGCGATGGTAAATATTGAATCGGGTATATAATCAATTGTCTTTTCCAAGGATTCCCAGCCTTTTGGCCCCTGAGACTCATAAAATGCGATATTGGGTTTATAAGCAACACATAAATCGTGCGTAGCATCAATAATCCGCTTGTTAAACTCAAAAACGGGGTCGTCAAAATCTTTTAAAAACGAAGGGATTTTAGTTAGATCCGTATCAAGACCTATACACAACAATGACTTTTTGGAACTGATTTCATCAATTAATTGAGAGCGTTTCATTTAGAAAACTTACATGACTGAAGGTGAAAAAATACTATGAAAAAATATGAAATTGTGCTATGTCAGACCATTGACTGCTTCAATAGCCTGTATTTCAGGTATTTTAGACTTGATGGTCTGTTCGACCCCAGCTTTCATGGTCATTGCGGACATGGAGCAAAACTCACAATTGCCCAGCCATTTTACCCGTACCGTCATATCATCAGTGATTTCAACAACTTCAATGTTGCCTCCATCTACTTCGAGATGAGGTCTTATTTCTTCCAGCGCCGCATCCACTTTATCTACTAATGCTTGGTGTTCTGCTTTCGACATATGTGCAAAATTAATATATTTCCTGCGATATGTAAATTATTGACTACTTATATTAAAACCAATTGTTGGTTGTAAAGATTCAATTTTTATCGCATCATTTTAACTACTTTGGTTGGGCCAAGTACTTCATTGCGCAATTGTACCTGTCGTATGGTATTCAATGCAAGTGTTTCAAAGTCATTTTTTAGAGGGTTATTATCTTGCATCGAAACGGGTTTTCCACTATCTCCTCCTTCTCTGATGCCCTGTACCAGAGGGATTTGACCAAGTAAGACCGACTTCGATAATTTTGCTAATTTCTTGCCACCACCTTCACCAAAGATCATATATTTATTATTTGGCAATTCAGCCGGGGTAAACCACGACATATTCTCTACGACACCTATTATCGGCACGTTCACATTATCCAGTAGAAACATGTTCATGGCTTTGACAGCATCGACCACAGCAACTTCTTGAGGTGTGGTTACAATTACTGCTCCAGTTACGGGTACGGTTTGAACCAAGGTAAGCTGAATATCTCCTGTGCCTGGTGGTAGGTCGATAATCAGATAATCCAAATCGGGCCAAATGCATTCATTGATAAATTGTTTGATGATTCCTCCAAGTCTTGGTCCTCTAAGCACTACAGCTTGTTCAGGCTCAACAATAAAGCCAACTGACATGACTTTTACCCCATATGCTTCTAACGGAATGATCTTGTGTTTGCCATACAACATTTCTACTCTCGGACGTTGTCCTTGCAAACCCATCATCGTTGGAATACTTGGTCCATAAAGGTCTGCATCAATCAAACCAACTTTTGCACCTTTGTTGGCAAGAGAGATTGCCAGGTTTACGGATACCGTAGATTTCCCAACTCCGCCTTTTCCGGATGCCACCGCGATTATGTTTTTAACCTGTGGCAAAACCTTATTTTTAAGAGGTTCTGAACCTGAATTATTCTTAAGGTGAATATGTACTTGAGCGTCTGGATACACCTCCTGAATCGCTTGCATACAAGCAAAATTCAATGATTGTTTTACTTTGGCATCCTGACCGCTTAAGTTAATGGAAAAAGAGACATTATTCCCTTGAATAGTGAGATCTTCTACCATTCTCACCGAGATGATATCCTGGCCTGAGTTAGGATCTTTTACTTTACGAAGCGCTGCTACAATCGCATTGTTGTCTAAACTCATATTTCTGAATTATTCAGCAAAGTTAATTCTTTCACTAGTAAAGAAACCATTCGAAAACAGGAAGGTTGCAGCGCGGTATTAATAATATAAATAATAAATGTAACCCTCCTTCAAAAGGCAAGCTTGTAAAAGAGGAAATGCAAGCGTTGAATGTCTGAGTTTCAGACTTTGCTTTTACGGGATTAATTTAATTTTACGGTTACCTTATCATACGGATTTAGCGTAGTCCCTTCGACATCGGCTTCTACGACTACAGTGTATTCGGATTTCACAGATTTGATCAACTTGGCAAGACTAATCAGGGGCCGACTAAATACATTTTCTTTCTGCATGCGATCCATTTCGGACATTGCCAATTCATAATTCATTGAAAATGGAATTTCAATGATCTCTTCCGGTGTAATTTCAAACGAATCGTTCATTTCTAAAACGGCTACCGTATATTCATCTATAAGTTTGGACTTGCCACGGCCTCTCGAATATTTTTCAATCAACTGAATGTTGATCTTATTGACTTTTCCTTTGGTTTTGGTCGTGAATTTTAGCTCTCCAGAGATTTTCTGGTTCTTTTTATCCACAGGTGTGTCCAGAATAAGTTGAACTTTTACACCTTCAATACCCAATACTTTCTTTAATTTCCCAAGCATAACTTGCTGTTTTACGTTCCGCTGTAATGTATATGCACAAATAGCGCACCAGCTTTCAGACAAAATTGCATTTCAATTGTGAAAAGTTCCAAAAAAATCTCCCAACCTTTCCAATTATCCGATATATAGTAATTCTGCTCGGAGATTTCCCTATATAACCCCATGAAATTTTGGAATGCAAGATTAATTGACCATTAGCACACTTAACTTGTAAAGATTTAAGAACATTGAAAAGATTCTACCTTATATTTTTTACCATTCGAGCTGCTTATCCCTCCATTTTCACCAGACATCCTAAAGAAATCTCGTATGCCAACTTGTTTTTAAGGGCTTTATCCATCCTTTAAGGAATTCTCCCTTGGTCTTAACCAAGTTATCAAAAAAAAGTGTGTTGTCATTTACTTGTTTCCCTTGATAAGCATTTGAAAGTTCAGTATGGTGAATTGTGAAGATCTCATCGTCTTCCATATAAGCATATGTCATTCGATCAAAGAAATCCTTTTGAAATTTATCACCTAAATATTCAACAAATTTCACAGATTTATCAATGCTGCATCCACTGGCATAAGAATTTGTCTCGTCTACAAAAAATGCAAGAAATCGACGATGAAAAATATTTCCATAGCACGCCAATTCTTTAGCATGTGCCGTCCAATCATTTAAAAAGTGAAAGATATCTTCACGAGCGGCATCAAGCTCGTCATATGAGAACTCTTTGTCCGATTGGTAGATCCAGACCTTTGATGAATTATCCAATGCTATTAGATCCAAAATCATTGTTCCTTACAAATTTTTGGCTTGAACGATTAATTCGGTAAGATCGTGAACCATGATGTCTTCCTGTTTCTCTTTAGCTTTCATTCCATCCGAGAGCATCGTAATGCAAAACGGACAATTGGCAGCGACAACATCTGCACCAGTTTCAATTACCTCCTCTGCCCGTTCAATGTTGATTCTTTTATTGCCCGGTTCATCTTCTTTAAACATTTGAGCACCTCCCGCACCGCAGCAAAGCCCATTCGTTTTGCAGCGTTTCATTTCAACCAAATCGATATCTAACGCTGCAATTAATTCTCTGGGAGCTTCATAAACGCCATTGACCCTTCCTAAATAACACGAGTCGTGATACGTAACTTTCTTTCCTTTGAATGCGCCACCTTCAATGCTTAGCTTGCCTTCTTTGAGAAGATTATTCAAATACTGGGTGTGATGAATGACATTATAATTTCCTCCCAGGGCTGGGTATTCGTTCTTTAAGGTATTGAAGCAATGAGGACATGCGGTTACTATATCTTTGACCTCATACATATTTAACACCTCAATGTTTTGCAATGCGGTCATTTGGAATACGAATTCATTACCAGCTCTTCTGGCCGGATCACCTGTACATGACTCTTCATTGCCCAAAATGGCAAAATCAATTCCGGCCGAATCCAAAATTTTCACAAAAGCTCTCGTTACTTTCTGAGCTCTGGCATCAAAACTTCCCGCACAACCCACCCAAAATAAAACTTCCGGTTTCTTCCCTTCTGTCTGGCAATCAGCCATTGTTTTTACCTTCATTTGTCTGTTTTATTGTTGATTTTCATTGAGATCCAGGGCCCATTTGTCTCTGCTATCCGGTACCTGCCAAACTGAGCCACTATTTTCTAAACTTGTAAACATAGGCAACCAATCTGCGGGTCCAGCGGATTCCGTAAGGATCTCATATCTTCGCAATTTGAGGATGGGTTCCAGCGGATTGATCATTACCGGACAAGCCTCTACGCATGCATTGCAAGTGGTACAAGCGTGGATTTCTTCTTTGGATATATAGTCGAAAAGATTCTTTCCATCATCATACGTAGAAGGACTCAATTTCTCATCCTTTGATTTCGCTTCTTCGGTTAAGAATTTTGTAGCTCCCGTATCCAAATTATGCCCTATTTCTGTAGCCCTATCTCGAATATCCATTAATATCTTTCGAGGGGAAAGTCTCTTTCCTGTCAAATTTGCGGGACATACGGAAGAACATCTTCCACACTCTGTACAAGAATAGGCATCCATAATGTTTTTCCAAGATAAATCGAAGACATCTTTTGCTCCAAATTCAGGCAACTCGGCATTCATGTCAACTTCTTGTTCCGGGATAAGTCCCATCATACTTTTGACTTCATTCATAATCTCTGGCATATTATCCATTTCACCTCTGGATTGAAGTTTCGAATACCAAACATTAGGAAAAGCGAGGATAATATGAAGATGCTTTGAAATGGGAAGGTAATTTAGAAATGCTAATACCGTGATTAAGTGTAGCCACCATCCTGCCCGCTCAATAGCTTTGAGAAAATTGAGCTCAATTCCCTCAAAAACCAAGGGGCCGAAAATGCTACTTATTGGTAGGAATCTAGTATCGGGATAATGTGCAGGATCCAACTTTTGTAAAACCACATCTGCACCGTTCATTGTAAATATTCCGATCAAAAGTATAATCTCACCTATTAAAATCAAATTACCATCAATTTTGGGCCAACCGCCCATTTCTGGCATTACCAGTCTTGGAACTTTGAGTAGGTTTCTTCGTGCTAAGAAAATAATGGTGGCTATAAAGGCTAATACAGATAATATTTCAATTGTACCAATGATCAGCGTATAGAGGCTTCCCAAATATGGAGCAAAAAAACGATGTACCCCAAAGAAACCATCAATCATGATTTCGATCAATTCTACTTGGGTGAATAAAAAGGCTACATAAATTGCTAAATGCAAAAAAGCGGGTATCCACCTTTTGAACATTTTTTTTTGACCAAAAGCGATTAAAATCAAATTTTTCCATCGTTGACCTTCATTACCTGTGATTTCTTCATCTTTTCCCAAAAGAATATTTCTTCTGATCTTACCAAAATTTCTTGCAGCAGTTGCAAAGGCGACCAAAATGACCAGGGTGAAAATTATTTGACCTATACTCATTTTCAATTCTTTCTATTGTAGTGGTGAAAATAATACAAAATATAAGAACGCCTGTAAAGATTGAAGAGATTGGAAAGATTTTGAAGGTTGGAGAGATTTTAAAGATTGACTAGATTGGAAAGATTGTAGAAAGTTGAGGAGTTTAAAGCCAACTATTTGTATCACTTTTGAAAATTGAGAGAAATGGTCACGATAGATAATAGATTGCAAAATAACTTGAGGTTAACAAAATAAAGGACTTTCTTAACATGCTAATGTTTAGTTTTGGCGTGTACATCCTAAGAGAGAAGTTTTGATTAAATGTCGAACAAAGACAACTAAAATCATTGCTTATGAAAAGGATTTTTTACTTAAGCTTGTTACTTGTATTACCCTTCTTATTGCACGCCAATCATGGCAGAAGTCAGTTGAATGGAAGATGGATCAGTCCTTATTTTGATACTCAAATAAAAATAAGAGTTAAAAGGCAACACATTAGAGTAAAAGGGCTAACGCGAAGAGGATGGACTAATTTCCAGTCCATCAGAAGGAATGTATTTGAGGATTGTTCAGGAAATAGGATCCGATTCAAGAATGTGCATGAACTGGTCTACATCAACCGATTTCGAGGTGAGCGAATACGGTTTGTAAAAAAAGGACATCGCCATCTAAACCATACCTGTAATGTCAGTTGCTCTTTGGGAAACGACAATTTTGGATATACGGGTCCATATGATTCTTACAGTGAAAATTACGGAGGAAATTATGCTGATGATTATGGATATGATGACTATAGTGGTTTTGGAGGTGGAAGATCAAATCGTGACAGAGAAATCAATAGTAGTCGAATTGATGGCAGATACCTGGTGAGAGAAATTGATGAATATGTGACGCTAAAAAGAACCAGAAATGGGTTGCGCGCTCGAAAAGGCAGCGAAAAATGGGTTGCGTACACTCAAAACAGGTATAGAAAAAACGAATATACCGATAAAAAAGGCAATAAATATTTGGTGAGATCAGATGGTTCGATCACTTGGAAAAGTAAAAATGGTAAGGTTTCTCTCAATCTTCAAAAATGAAGTAAAATAACATATAATTAGGTTTATTTGAATTTGGAATTTCTCAGGATGATATTGATTTTGTCAATGTCATCCTTTTTAGTTTGGATATACAATAGTATAGCCATTTAAGATACTGGTATATTATTTGAAGTATACTCCTGCTAACTCATTGACAATCAAAAAAGCAGTCCATGAAAAAGGTAAGGTTAGATACTGCATATACGGTATTTGAAAATTTGGATGAATTGTCTAATAATGAAAAAGTCGTCATGCTTCGAGCTATAGAGATGGTGAAAAATGCGTATGCTCCATACTCTGGATTTTTTGTGGGTGCAGCAGCCATGACCTCCAGTGGTAAAATTTATGGTGGTTGTAATCAGGAGAATGCTTCTTATCCACTTTGTATATGTGGTGAACGGGTTGCTTTGTTTAATGCTGGTGCCAATGAACCCGAGTCCCCTATCCTGCTGCTGGCAATCGTCTGTCATAATCCAAAGAAGAAAATTGAAGCTCCCGTATCTCCATGTGGAGCGTGTCGTCAGGTAATTTCAGAATTTGAAATGAGACACAAACAATCGTTTCCCATTTTGTTAAAAGGTGATGCTGATACAATCTTTAAATTGGATTCTGGTTCGGATTTATTACCTCTTGGTTTTGACTCTACTTATTTATAAAGTGCCCTGGCTTTATTCAAATCTTCCCTGGTATCTATGCCGAAAGAATTGGATAGAACTATTTTACAATAAATATCATATCCATTCTCCAGCCAGCGCAATTGCTCTAGTTTTTCTGTAGCTTCAAGTGTGCTAATAGGCAGTTTAACCAATTCTAAAAGTACATTTCTTCTAAATCCATATAGGCCCAAGTGCTGATAATAGCTATGATTTTCAAACCAATTTTTGTAGGGTAAATCTCTGTGAGCAGGAATGGTCTGTCGAGAAAAATAAAGCACTTTATCCTTTTTGCTTTTAACCAGTTTCACAACGTTATAATCGAAAAGCATATCCGCATCTTCGATCTTCTTGCACAATGTGGCAATCTGAACATGATCGTGGTTAAATTGCTGTACCAGCTTCTGTAGACAATCCTGCTCAATAAAAGGTTCATCGCCCTGAATATTAATAATTATGTCTGCTTTTAATTTTTCTGCGACCTCGGCAATTCTGTCTGTTCCAGAATGATGCGACTCGGAGGTCCATTCATACACCATCTGCAAGGACAGACAATGGTCGGCAATACGGTGATGATCCGTTGCAATGATGACTTTGCTAAACAATTGAGATGAGACTGCTTGATCATAAACCCTTTGCAAAATGGATTTGCCACCCACCTCTTCTAGCAATTTACCAGGCAGTCGACTACTGTGATACCGTGCTGGAATAATAGCGATAATATTCAACTTGGTTATTTTAGATTGATGAAAAACAGATTTGGTCTACAAACATAATTATGATATCTATAAATTGCGTTATAATGGATGGATAAAAGTATTTTTGAGACAATTGAGCAAAATGGTCGATTTTAGATTTTTTTCTGAAATAATTAACATTTTGTTGTAACAATTGAAATTAACTAATCGTCAAGAAATTGAATATGCAAATTAATGAGCTTATCGAAATTCTAAAGCCATATAAAAACAAAATGTTCCGCTACGCTTTTAGCATAGTCGGCAACCGATTTGAAGCCGAGGATGTCGTCCAGGAAGCTATGATAAAAATCTGGAAACGAATGGACAAATTTGAGGAAATTGACAACAAGGAAGCTTGGGTCATTACAATTGTAAGGAATCTGGCCATTGACAAGGTACGCGCCAAAAAGAAGAAACAAACAAGTGATATCAACGATTACTTTCATATTTCGGATAATGCACCGTCACCTGATGTCAAATTGGAACAGAAAGACGCTTTGTTGAAGGTATCTGAAATAATGAACTCCTTACAAGAAACACAAAAAGAGATAATTACACTCCGCGACATTGAGGGATACACCTATCAGGAAATAGCTGATATAATGGAACTCAAAGTGGATCAAGTGAAGGTATATCTATTTAGAGCTCGAAAGATATTGCGAGAACGACTTGCTCCTATTCGAAAGATGCTCTAACATATTTTAAAAACATTGAATTAAACACATATAATGAAAATGAACATCGATCAACTATTAGAGAAATACTGGAATGCCGAGGCAAGCCTTCAGGAAGAGGCTGAGTTGAGAGCATATTTCTCTGGTAATGATATCGCTCCCGAACATGAGCAATTCAAGGATCTGTTCTCTTTCTTTTCAATAAGTCGTCTGCAATCAACTAACCTGGATGTAGAAGAAGTTTTGTCTTCGCTTTCGGATGTCGACGCCCTCTTGGAAAAGTACTGGAATGCAGAAACAAGTCTGGAAGAAGAAGCCCAATTGAGAGATTATTTCTCAAGTGACCATGTAACTCCGGAGCACAAAGAGTTTAGCGGTCTATTCACCTACTACGAGGTTATAAGATCACAAAAATCTGATCTTAATGTGGATAAGATTATTTACAATTCTTCATCTATTGATGCGCTTTTGGAAAAATATTGGAATGCCGAGGCAAGTTTGAAAGAAGAGCAAGAATTGAGAGTTTATTTTTCGGGTGACCATGTAGCCAAAGAGCACGAAACGTATCGAGGAATGTTTGACCTTTTTACAGCAAAAGCAAAAGAAACGACTGATCTTGATATAGAAGAGATTCTCTTGAAGGCTGAAGACGATCTTGGGAATAAAGCCATAGGATCCACAACAATGTCCGGCGCTGCAAAGACGAAGGTATTTCAGTTGCAGAAATGGGCCATGGGTTTAGCTGCTATTTTTGTCTTAGCTTTTGCGGCCGTATCGGTTATGGATCAATCGTCTCAGGAAACGCAATATAAGGGACAGGCCACAGTATTGGATGATGAAGCGGAAGCACAAGAGGCGTATGAAATTACGAAACAAGCCCTTGCCTTCTTATCTACCAAAATGAACAAAGGCAATGAAGCAATTGTAAAATCTGTTTCGAAAGCAGAAAAAGTAAAAATATTTAAATAACACAAAAAATTAGACCACGGTTATATCAATTACACCATATTGAAAAGACCTCATTACTAAATCTTTTCAAAAAAAATTAAAAATTAAGCACAATGAATAAGTTATTTTCCCTGGCAATCCTATTGCTACTTAGTATCTCTATTAATGCTCAGAATAATGCCATCGATCGGTTTTTTGAACAATATCAGGACGATGAAGAATTCACAATGGTTTATGTAAGTCCAAAGATGTTTTCAATGTTTGCTAAAGTAGCAGGAGATGAATTGGATGCTGAACTACAGAGTTTAGTAAAGGATCTAAAAGGTTTGAAGGTATTGAAAACAGAAACTAACGCTTTAGCAGTCTATAAAGATGCAGTGAATAAGATTCCAACCAAGGAATATGAATTACTTATGACTGCCAGAGATGACGGTCAAAATGTTAAAGTGATGACTAAAACCAAGGGGGATGATGTAATTGAAGAATTGTTACTTCTTGTTGGAGGATCGGATGAATTTGTATTGGTAAGCTTTGTCGGTAACATCAACCTGAACGATCTGGCAAAAGTAGCGAGTCAACTGGATATCGAAGGAGTGAAACATTTAGAAAAACTGGGTCAGGACTAAAGTAAAACACTTCACGGCATCGATTTTAATCGGTGCCTTCTATTCCCTTAAGATTTTTTGAAAACTTTTTAATATGAAAAAGCTTCTTCCTTTTTTAGCTGTACTCCTATTCTGTCTAAGTTTGAATGGTCAAAGATCTGTGAATCGATTCATTGATAAAATGAAGGAACATAAAAATGCTTACGCTTTGACTTTGCCCGGTTGGCTGATCCGCACTGGAATAAGTATTGCAACAAAGGAAGAGTTGAAGTTTGAAGAGGGCTTTCAAGAATTGGTGGAAGGAATTAAACGTTTTCGGGTGCTTTTTATCAATGACAACGTTGATATACCGAATTCGAAACTCAGATCTGTAGTATCGCAAATCAAAGAGAAAGACGGCTACGTGGATTATGCCTCTGTGAAGGACGATGATAATCTGGTTCAAGTAATCGTAAAAGAGGAAGGTACTAAAATTAAAAGTTTAGTGGTCGTGGCCAATGCAGAGGATGGATTTACGATCCTAAATTTAAAGACAGATATAGAAATGGAAGATCTCAAGAATGCGAATCTTTCTTTTAACAAATCAAAAAAAACTCAACTATAATTCATTCATAGAATTATGCTTGAATCGTTAAAACTAAAATCAAAAATGAAAAATTTAATTGTACTCATACTATTTACCATTACATCCATTTCCTTAAATGCTCAATATGGAGTGGATAATATTTTTAGAAAATATAAAAATGATTCAGGAGTGATTTCCTGGCAGTTTGAAGGAGATCTGGCATCTTTTCTGGATCGAAAAGATGGAACTTCTATAAAGAGTAGTGTCGAATCTGTTGAGTTCATTTTGTTTAATAAAGGCAAGAATCTTTCGGAAAGCGATCAGGAAAAACTTAAACAAAAGATTAAAAGTGACAACTACGAAACACTTATTCAAGCCCGTGATGATGGAAAGAAGATTAAAATATTAGGAATTGATGACGGAGATTCGATTAAAAAAGTATTTGCTCAAGTTACTGGAGATGAATTCAATATTTATTTTTTCTTGACAGGTAAGATTTTTTTAGAAGACCTAAGTCAATTAGATATAGAAGGAATGATGAAGGGAGTAAATATTGACTAGGGGTAGTATTAAGAATTTCAACTATGGAAGAATCTTATGCAATGCAATAAATAGCGCGAAAAAAAAGAGCTTTAGTCAATAATTGATGAGCTGCGAATAGAAGAGAAAGATTATTATTTTTACATCTATGGAGCAGGATCGATATCGTCAATTGTTAATTGCACTAGAAAAGGAAAGACAAGCAGAAGAAAAATATTACGCTGAATTATCCAGCCAGAAAACAGATAAGGAAAAAATTGAAGCCGGCATATTGCTGGCTTCTTTGGTTTTGATAAAGAAGTATTACACCATTGGTGAATACATAGAAGTAAAGCTTGAACAAAGCAAAAATATAGATAAACCAAATAAATTTAAAGTTGGAGCGGGTGTTCATCTCTTATACCAGGGAGAAGAGACTTATCGATTTAGAGGGACATTGTCACATAAGAAAAAGAAAGAGCTTGGGGTTATCATTCAATTTGATGTGATATCACGTGATATGTTGCCTCAAACGGGTACCTATAAGTTAGAATTGGTTTATGATGAAAGACCTTATAAGGTAATGAAAACGGC
Organism: Bacteroidota bacterium; assembly: GCA_039194925.1. Taxonomy (GTDB): domain Bacteria; phylum Bacteroidota; class Bacteroidia; order Chitinophagales; family Saprospiraceae; genus CAJXUU01. Next base: position 19,630 of record JBCCVV010000024.1, on the reverse strand, counting down.
AGTACTCCAAGTGATCAATTCGAAAGATCCTTATCATGTAGAGCTACGGGAAGGTATTCGAAAAAAATCGTCTCTGGATTATAAGACTCAGGATAACCCCGCACAGTGGAATATTCCAAATCATCTTAATGAAGCACAGCAAATGGCTATCGGGGGAATGCTGGACGCAGGCCAGATGGGTATTATTCATGGGCCTCCAGGTACGGGGAAAACTACTACCCTGGCGGCTTTGGTACAAACCATGCTCCAAAAAGAGAAAAGAATTCTAGTATGTGCTCCAAGTAACAATGCAGTTGATCTACTGGCCAAAAAGATATCCGAAAAGGGTATACGGGTAGTTAGAATTGGAAATGTGACTCGAATCAATGAAGAGATCGCGAGGCTTACTTTGGATGAACAAGCTCGTAATCATCCGGATTGGTCTCATATCAAACAGATTCGTATTGAAGCGGAAGCTGCTAGAAAAATGGCGGCTACACGGAAGCGAAAATTCGGAACTCATGAACGAAGAAACCGAACAGAAATGTACCGCGAATCCAGAGAACTTAAAAAATGGGCGAAAGAGATGCAAAACCGATTGTTGAGTACAATTCTTGGAGATGCTCAGGTAATCGCTACAACCTTGATTGGAGTTAGTCACGCTTATCTAACAGATTTGCGCTTTGAGACGGTGATCATTGATGAAGCGAGTCAATGCATGGAGCCGGAATGTTGGAATGCAATGCTAAAAGCAAATCGGGTCATCTTTGCGGGTGATCATCACCAATTGCCTCCAACAGTAAAAAGCAATGAAGCACTTGAACTTGGACTTGCAACTACCCTATTGGATCGAATGACGAATCATATCGCTTATCGATTTTTATTAAAAACGCAATACAGGATGAACGATGCCATTCTGAAGTTTTCGAATAAAAAATTTTATGGTGGCTTACTGGAATCGGCTTTGCAAAATAAAGATCGCATCCTCCCCAACGATACTAAACCTTTACTCTTTATTGATACCAGTGGTTGCGGCTATGAAGAAACTTTTGATCCAAAAACAAGAAGCCTGTATAATGAAGGTGAGTTCTTTATTGTGAGAGAGCATATTCTTAGATTTCTGGAGGACTATTTACAGCTAGAGATCGGAATTATCTGTCCCTATGCCGAACAAGTACGGTACTTTAGAGAGCAAATTGCGGAGGATATGGTGTTGAATTCATTGCCATTGGAGATCAATTCGATCGATGGGTTTCAGGGACAAGAAAAGGATTTAATAATCATCTCTTTGACACGATCTAATGATATGGGAAGTATCGGTTTTTTGTCAGACTATCGAAGACTAAATGTAGCGATGACCCGGGCACGCAAAAAATTGGTGATTATTGGAGATGGGGCGACGCTTTGTTCGAACTCCTTGTATTTGGAATTGATTGAACATGTGGAAGCAGAAGGGGGCTTGGAGTCGGCTTGGGAGTATATGATGTAGTTGTTTTTATTAAAAAATTATTGAGTTGTTGAATGGCAGAGTTAATTTGTTGATTAGTGGGTGAGTTATTGAAGTGGTGGAATTGTGGAGTTAGAGGTTGACTTGTTTTTAAACAACGGGGTAAATGGCTTTTTGGGAAATTAGAGAATTTTACGGAATAAGTTCTTGCCTTGCTGGAATTCAGAGAAAACATTGCAAAGTTTTATTATGTTTAGAGTCTGTTAATTTAAAGAGAATCGAATGTCTATGTTTGGAAAGTTAAAATCACTGTTTATTCTTGAGGATGAAGAGGCTTCAAAAAAAGCGGTGGAGAAAGCCGAAGAAAAAGAAGCTCAATCTTCTACTGGTAGCGCGAAGGATATCACTGCTGCTATTGAACCGAGTAGTACTCCTCAGACTGGGAAACCAGATCAAAAATTCGTGGACATTTTGCTCAAAGCTGTGGAAAAAAGCAATTTAGGTGGGTTCGATTATTTAGAATATAAATCATCACTACAGTCGCTTTCGGGTATGGATATGGATGAAGAGACACGCTATAAAAGCTCTTTGGCCATGGCACAGACAATGGGCGCCACTCCTGCTAAATTAATTGAGACTGCCAAACATTACCTTACCACGCTGGATGGAGAGAAACAAAAATTCAACGAGGCTCTAAAAGGTCAAAAGGAGAAACAGGTGACGGGTAAAGAGGCCCAGATCAAAGAGATGGAAAAAGGTATAGCTGGAAAAAAGAAGAAAATTGCTGAACTGCAAAAGGAAATTGAAGCGGACATGAAAAAGATGGAAAGTGCTAAGACAGGAATCAACAAAGCCGCTGCCAAAGTGCAGAAAACCAGTGATAGTTTCCATTACGCCTATAATATTGTGACCGGACAGATATTGACCGATATCGAAAAAATGGAGAAATATTTGAAGCAAAAGTAATTCGTTACGCTACAAATAATTTTCAACAAAATCTTCCATCTTTTTGAAAAAGGCCATCACATCTACGTGAGTATTTCCTGAATTTACGGTTACAAGTCTTATGAATTCTTGTTTACGAAATTTACCATAGCCAATCATGATCTCACCATGGGCATAAAGTTTATTGCAAATTTCTTTGGGATCCTTGTCTTTGTAATTAAAACAAACCGCTATAGAATCTCCAGTGTTATAGAGCGTGTAATTGGGATTATCCGCAACATAATCTCTGGCTTTTTGTGCCAATTCAAATTCATGCTCCACCAATCTTCCAATACCTCTTGTACCGATTGATTTCCAAAGCGTCCAAAACTTTAAGGTATCATTTCGACGTCCGCATTGCATGGATATTTTACCTGGATTATAGTCATCTTCAGCAGTTTGATACAGGTAGCTGGCTTTATTGGAAAACGATTCGTATAAAGCTTGTTTATGTGGTGTTACGATGATGCTACAAGCCAATGGTGTAGCCAACATCTTATGCGCATTGAGTGTAAAAGAATCTGCCAATTCTGAACCGTCAATGTGATGTCTGTAGTTGTCTGTAAACATCACTGAACCGCAATAAGCGCCGTCCACATGAAACCATATGTCGTACTTTTTGCAGATGTTCCCAATTTCTCTTAAGGGGTCAAAAGCTGCTAATACCGTAGTACCCGCAGTGGCATTGACCATACATGGTACATATCCTTTTTTAATATCCTGCTGAATGGTAATTTCTAAATCAACCATCGACATTCTACCATAATCATCCGTTGGGATTTCTCTGATATTATTTCTTCCGATTCCTGCAAATGCCATATTTTTTGGCAACGAATAGTGAGACTCTGTGGATGTATAGACCGTCATCTTTTTACTTACACCATCCATTTTAGCTTGCGGGTCTTTTCGATCTCTGGCCATGAGGAGTCCCATCAGATTTGTCATGGAGCCGCCTGGCGCCAGGGTGCCTTCGGAAGTAGTAGGATTAAGCCCTATAAAGCCGGAAATCTTGGCAATTATTTCTTTTTCTACCCCGATTTGAGGCCCACCCACTTTATACGTATACATACTATTGTTGAGAACAACCGAAAGTAATTCTCCTAGTACAGCACGGCCGTTTCTACCTCCAAATAGCTGATTAAAAAACATCTTGGTAGCAGTCCTCGGTGTATTCAGGATTAATTTGCGAAGAATCGGAATAAAATCTTCGTCCGACATGCCTTCTTCTCGCAGCTCAATATCGATTTCTTCAAAAAGCTTGTCAATTGGAATTGGTTTTATTACAGGAACCTTTGTCTCATCTTCTAATAACTCATCAACCAACTCTCGAAAAATATCGAGATTCTTTTCCATACTCATATCTTCAAATTTATCACAATGATACAGACAAAAGAACGTAAAAAGGGTTCAATTCAAGAAAAATATGAATAATCTATCAGCCGGAACAACTCACGACAAATAGCCGTTTCTTTCAAAGAATATTAAACCGTATAAGTTGTTTATTATTACTCAATTCATTTTATTTTGGGCCAAAATGATGAAGTATGTTTAAAGAGGTAAAACACTATTGTCAGGAAAGGAACGTCGAATTGGTTGTTGTTTCAAAGACCAGACCTATAAGACGAATTCTTGAGCTATATAACGAAGGGCATCGCATATTCGGTGAAAATCGTGTTCAAGAGCTTCAGCAAAAATACGAATCCATGCCAAAGGACATTCAATGGCATATGATCGGTCATTTGCAATCTAATAAAGTGAAATATATTGCACCTTTTGTGCAAATGATTCATTCCGGCGCCAGCCTATCCTTATTAAAGGAAATTAATAAAAGGGCAAAAAATAATAACAGGGTGATTGATGTTTTGCTTCAGGTAAAAATTGGACAAGAGGATGCAAAAACAGGTTGGTCTGATGAAGAATTACACAGGGTATTAGAAGATGAGACAATCCAATCTTTTGAAAACATTCGAGTTCGAGGTGTAATGGGAATGGCTACATTTACAAATGATAAGTCTGTTGTACGATTTGAGTTCCAGCATTTAAAATCTATATATGATCAACTAAAAGAAAGCTTTTACAAAGATCGAGACAATTTTGACACAATAAGCATGGGCATGTCCGGAGACTATAAGATCGCCATAGAAGAAGGTTCGACGATGGTGCGAGTGGGCTCCTTAATTTTTCAATGACCAAAAATGCTATCAGTATTTGACAAATTTTTCAACCAATACTCCTTCTTCTATTTCTGCTGACAAGACGTAAAGTCCTGATGGAAGCGTAGAAACATCAATTCCCGAATTCAAATTTTTAATGGTTCCGTTCATTACAAATTTACCATCCAACCCCGTAATTGTAAATTTACTTCCAGGGTTTGCATCCACATTCGCACGTAAGAAATTATGCGTTGGGTTTGGCATTAAATTAAGTCTTGATACGCTAGTATTATTTGTGTTTGAAGGTCCTTTAGATATGAAGTTGGTATTGAATGCCATCAAACCACCATTATCATTTCCAATAATCATCTCATGAAAGCCATCGTTATCAATGTCTGCAACAATTGGTGCTGTTCTGCGCCCATTATGAAGAATAGGCAATGAATCCGTAACTTCATTAAATGTTCCAAACAAATTTCCTTCAATATCGTCGTATAGATAGATGTTGCCTCTGCGACTTCCTACCGCAACCATCAACTCTCCTTCACTTTCGAAAAAATAAGGCGCGCTTTCTCCACCGGTATCGGATACTGTTTTTGTAAAAATCTCACCTAAGATATTTGTATTGGGTAAAGTATCTTCTCTGGCAATAAAATCCGGATCGCCAATGGTCCCAACATTCTTATAAAAATTGACACCGCCTTGCGCCCCAGTAAGAGGATTTCCATTGGTTCCGCTTTCTCCCATTACAATATCGCTGAGTCCATCCCCATCCAAATCAATTATAAACGGTTTACCATTACTACCTACGTTCAAGTCTTTATATTCAAAGATGAAATTTTCAAATTCAAAGGGCTGTCCTGCTCCTGCCTTGTTCTCAAAATACAGGAGCAATGAACGTCTTTCCGCCACTAATAGATCAATATCGCCATCACCGTCCAAATCTCCCGCCGCAGGTGCCAAAAAACCGTTATTCTCATCAACGGCATCTGCAAGACCGAGGTAATCATCGTCTACCAATCGATAGCTTGGTTGATTGGCAGTACCTACGTTTTCATAGAGATAAAGCGAGATAGATGAGGGACTTGCATCGCTATATATCAAATTCATACCGACTAAAAGATCCAGTAATCCGTCTTGGTTGTAGTCCAGAAAACAAGGATGAGAGCTGTGCCCCATTCTCAATGTTGTTTCATGTAAAAAATCTCGCTGAACCAGATCGAAAATAGGCGCATCATCTTCACCAATATTTCTGTAATACCAAATATGATTGATATTGTCGGATTGAAGCTCGTTGTTTGGACACACAATAAGGTCTCTTTTCCCGTCATTATCAACATCTATGAAGAAAGAGCTAATAAATACAAACATGTCTACCTTCTCGGAGTTTGAAGGAAAGTTTAAATCCTGATCAATTATAAATGGGTCACCATTTACTTCATCATTCTCTAAAAACACCAGACTTCGATTGGAAATATCACCCAGTAGCATATCCAAATCATTATCGCCATCTGCATCGAATACGGTAACAGTGGATCCTGCATGCCGTTGTGAAGAAACATTTGGGCCTTTAATGGGTAGAGCACAATTGCTTCTGTTTTGGCTGAGTATAATGGCTTCGTCAAAACCATTTTCAACAAAATTCCCCCAGCATCGATCTACTAGTTCATAAACCAATGTATCCTCAGGTAATCCCTTTTCTTTAACCATATTTTGATAATGGAAAACAAAGCCCCCATCCGGTTCAAATGAAAGTATGTCCAAATCTCCATCGTTATCTGTATCAATAATTGCCGGAATATCAATGGAACTAACAAAAACGTTGGTAAAACCACCTCCGGATGGAATCTGAAGAAAATTACCAGCTCCAAAATTGAATTTCATAAACTCAAAAGAAATAACTCCTCCCACAGAAGTATTACGCCAAACTGCAATTCCTGGGGACTCCCGAGAAAGAGCAAAAATGTCTTTTTTTCCATCGTTATTGAAATCGATGAATTTAACAAATTTGACTAGTCTTGGAAAATTGGGGGTATATTCCGGTGCATAGAGATAGTCGGGATTCCCAGGTGTTGATCGATTGATAAATGGAAGAAGTACGCCTCCATTACGTTCAAAAACGATAAGGTCTTCGGGCCCTTCACCATCGAGATCAAAGCTTGCAAACTGAGGTGCTGTCAGACCGCCAATAAGTGGATTTTGAAGATCTTCGCCATCAACCTCAAAAGGAATAAAAATGGGGTCAAAATTTTGACTGTAAATACTTCCAATGAATAGCAATGCAAAAAAAAGCGTCTTATTAATTCTCCCGTGTACGTTCATTTTAAGTAATTGTGTATATTTCTACTTTGAAGAATCGATTGAATTAACCCAATCGTTGTTACCAGAAGCTATTTTAGATTAATGTATCTAAACACTTCATATACTTACAAAACTATAAAAACCAATCAATGGTTGACTTAACCTTTAAGACATTTGTCATTATTTTCTGTTTGCTGTTTCAGGTTTCCGTATCGAATGCCCAGGATAACGTCCAAAACGTTGTACTTACGCAGTTTGATGTAAGGGGCGATCAAGATGGAATCTACCTATCGAATGGGAATTCTAATGGAATTGCAGCCATCAGTGTAGATGGGGAGGAAAAACAGATCCTTTTTGAAAATGGAATAGGTAGATTGAACAAAAAACCGGACAGGAAGGGAGAACTACTCTTTTTTCAGAGTTCTACGACATCGATGAAAATGGTGCATGTCGCTCAATTAAGCAACGGACAAATGCGAGTACGGAATATTCCATTATGGCTTTCTTTAGTCCCTCCTCTGATAGCCATTCTGCTGGCATTGGTTTTTAAAGAAGTGGTAGTCTCATTGTTTATAGGCATTTGGTCGGGAGCGTTTATAATTGGTGGATTGCGAATCGAATCTTTCTATTATTTCATTATGTCCTTTTTAGAGGTTATCCAGACATATATTATTGGTGCATTGAATAGTTCGGGGCATTTATCGGTCATCGTATTTTCATTGTTGATTGGAGGAATGGTCGCTATTATATCTAAAAACGGTGGCATGGCTGGTGTCGTACAATCATTGTCAAAATATGCCAAAGATGCCAAAAGTTCCCAGTTTATTACCTGGCTGCTTGGGGTCGCTATATTTTTTGACGATTATGCAAATACCCTGATCGTCGGAAACACCATGAGAACGGTTACGGATAAGTTTAAAATTTCGAGAGAGAAACTAGCCTATATTGTAGATAGTACTGCTGCACCTGTATCTGCCGTAGCTTTTATTACAACCTGGATTGGAGCAGAATTGGGTTATATAGATGATGGCATGTCACGGATTGCGCTCGAAACAGATGCTACCGCTTATTCCATTTTTTTAAGCTCGTTGAAGTATAGTTTCTACCCCATTTTTACACTCATATTTATCCTGATCCTGATTCGTACACAAAGAGACTATGGACCAATGCTCAAGGCTGAAATTCGGGCAAGAACGACAGGTCAGGTTTCAAGCGCTCAAACTTCAAGTGAAGATGAACCCAATATGGAAGACCTAAGTCCAGTGGCTGGTAGTCCGATCAAGTGGCAGTATGCTGTCTTTCCAGTGCTTACTGTTATATTGATGACAATCTTTGGGCTTGTAGATACAGGATTTGCAAGTATACATGCTGAGCTTTATCCAGATGGAAATGGGAATGCTGGCTATGGATCAATTTGGTCAAATATGGGGGCCTTATTTAGTGAATCCCCTTCCTTTTTTACCAAACTGGGCAAAGTCATTGGAGCAGCGGACTCCTACGTTGCCTTACTCTGGGCAAGTCTTTCCGGCGTAATTGTGGCACTGGCTATGACGATATTTGGAAAAGTAATGAAATTGTTCGATGCAATGCACTGGATGGCAACCGGATTCAAAACAATGTTGCCTGCACTTATCATTCTTACATTGGCCTGGGGATTAGCAATAACTACTGAACAATTGCATACTGCTGACTTCTTGAGCAACATGCTGTCGGGCAATATCAGTCCTTACCTGCTATCCGTGATTATTTTTGTGCTTGCTGCATTAATCGCATTTTCTACCGGCTCAAGTTGGAGTACGATGGCTATTTTATATCCTATTGCGATTCCTACTACCTATGCCGTTTGCACGGCAGCTGGTATCAGTCCCGATTTAACAATGGAAATACTATTGAACGTCATAGCTACTGTATTGGCAGCATCTGTTTTGGGCGATCATTGCTCCCCTATTTCGGATACGACCATATTGAGTTCACTGGCATCGGATTGCAATCATATTGATCATGTAAAAACACAATTACCGTATGCACTTACCGTTGGTGCAGTAAGTATTGTCTGTGTATTCTTATCGACCTTTTTTGGAGGCAATGGTTTTATTAATCTGATTCTATTCATTGGTGGAATTGCAGTAATGTATGTTGTCGTAATTAAAGTTGGCAAGAGAGCAGAAGCAACCTGATTTTGGTGATCAAATTTTAGATAAAAAGTATCATCTTTACAAAATAGACAACGCAGGAAATGAAGATATTGAGCAACACACAGGTCAATCAAAAGATCAATCGATTGGCAATAGAGATTTTAGAAAATAACTATACTGAAAAAAAGCTGGTACTTGCAGGTATTAATAATAATGGCCTTGGCTTTGCAAAGTTGCTTATGAAAGCAATTCAAAAGATTTCTGAAGTGGAGATTATTTTGGCAAATCTCACCTTGAATCCGGCCAAACCCACCAGCGATGATGTGGCCATTGATATTGAAGAAAGTATTTTTCGAAATAAAGTAGTGATTATCGTTGATGATGTAGCCAATACAGGACGGACGATCTTCTTTGCATTCAAGCCCTTTTTGGATATTTTGACTAAGAAGGTAGAGGTTGCTGTCTTGGTGGATCGCAAGCACAAATCTTTTCCGATAAAAGTGGATTATGTAGGATTGTCATTGGCGACTACGTTGAAGGATAATATTATGGTGAAATTAGGGGCTGCGAAGGAGAGAGAGGTCTGGTTGGAGTAATTTTTTAGTTTTTCAGTTGTTGAATTGTTGAACTTTTCAGTTGTACAGTAGGTTAGTGGCAAAGTTGTTTAGTTGTTTATGGAACTCACCTTCTTAATGGAGGCAACGATAAAGCTAAAATTTAAGCATGGTGGACGAGATATATGGCTTGCAGCAAAGTGATCCTAAATTTATATCCACTGGCTAATTGATAAATAACTGATCGCAAGGCGAATATAAGCAAGTCGCATCAAGGCTAACAAACCCATAAGCATTATGAAACGAATACGCTAGTGTATAAAGTAAGCCAATATACGGTGCAACGTAGTGAATATATAAACAAGTCAGCTGTGCAAACTACCCTAAATCATCTTCTGAGTCTGGGCCAAACGTTGTTTTTTCTATCCAAATCAATGAAATTTACCGCAGGGTTTATTTCAACTTTTTTGATATCCTTTTCTTTACAATTTAATTTTAAAGTATACGTCGGGTGGGTCCAGGGCCAATCTTCCTCCAGGTTGAAATCCACGTCTTTGGGCCATTCATTGGGCTTTTCTCCGCGCATCATTCGAATGGGGATGTAATATACTTCTTGTTTGTCTTTTTTGGTTGTAACCACCACTTCCAAGGGCATAGGCATCTCGCCTTTTTGACTTAATACCAGCGTTTTGTCGTAAAGTGTGTCAATGCTGTAATCTGGGTATTTAATGGTGTTTACCATGTATTCTTTGTACCAATCCAGCTCAAGTCCAGAGGTCTTTTCCATTACCCGAATAAAATCATTTGGGTTGGGATGCTTAAACTTCCATTCGTCGTAAAACCGAAGCATTCCGGTGGCAAAATACTTCTTACCCATGATGTACTGCAATTGTTCCAAAAAGATGGATCCTTTTGTGTAAGAACCAATACCATACGCTCTATTGGTGGTATAATGATCTGCATGCGTGCTAATGGGCTCGTCTAAATCAGAACCCGCATGATTTGTTGAAAAACTTTTGATAGAGCCTGCCATTGGATTGTCAAGGGTACTACCTGGTATCAAATTTTGAGCTCTGAGGTGATTCATGGTTTCTGCTGTGCCAAAAGAAGTAAATCCTTCGTCCATCCACGGATAGAGTGCTTCGTTCATGGCCAAAATCATTTGAAACCAACTGTGCATCCATTCATGAACTGATACACCAACCAGAGAGCCTATGCTCCTCTCTCCGGTGATCAATGTAGCCATTGGATACTCCATTCCTCCGTCGCCACCTTGAATAAAGGAATAGACAGGATAAGGATATTTTCCGAACCGCTCGTTAAGGTACTTCAAGGCTCCATCCATTATGTTTGGTAATAATCCCCAATTGTTGGATGTCCTTTCATTGGGTTGATACAAAAAATGAAGAATGGTGCCATCATATGCTTTGTGTACGATATGCTCATAATCAGGATCCGCTGCCCAGACAAAGTCATGTACATTTTCGGCAATGAAGTTCCACTCCAATTTATCTTTTTTATTGGGGATCACAACGTCACTGTAGCCCTTGCCAATTTTTTCAGGGTTTTGCAGTACCCCACTCGCTCCAATCATGTATTTCTTATCCATTTTGATTGTGACATCAAAATCGCCCCAGATGCCATGAAATTCTCTGGCTATATATGGGTTAGAGTGCCAACCCTGATAATCGTACTCACACAATTTGGGATACCATTGTGCCATGGAATAGTCAATTCCCTCACTATTGTTTCTACCGGACCTTCTAATCTGAACAGGCACCTGAGCTTCAAATTTCATTTCCAATAACACTTTCTCGCCCGGTTGAATAGTTTGTTTGCTAATATCGACTTCGAGAATTGTACCTACCACTTGATATTTTACTTTTTTTCCATTCAGCTTTAAAGATTTGATTTTTTGGTAACCGATTTCATCTTTGGTCAACGCATTAATCCGACTTCCTACCCTGCCATCGGGGTCTCGGATGGTTCTCGAACGCACATCCATCATACTCCCAGGTTGGAATGCGTTAAAATAAAGATGATAAAAGAGCTTGTCCAAAACATCCGGAGAATTATTCGTGTAGATTATTTTTTGAATGCCCTTGAATCGATGTTTTTTATGATCAAAATCAATTTCCATTTTGTAATTGGCCTCCTGTTGCCAATACGAACTTTGGCTTTGAAGGGTAAAGCTGCAAGAGATGAATAAAAGAAATACCCAATGACTTAATTTCATGGTACGAGTTTGGTTAATGACTATTAATACAATATTTAAACGGTTGTTGAAGATTTGGATTCATATTGATCAGCTTCTTCTGAACCTATAGGAGCGAACAATCTTGATAATCCATTCCAGCCATATTTTTTGTTACACACAAACATAAAAATAACTGCAGAAAGGAAGAAAATTAGAATCATGAGATATGGCCCAGACGGTGAAGCTTTTAAGATAGAATCTGTTTGCAAGACACTTCCTTCCATGGTTACGATCGCTGCACCAAAAATGTTGGTTGCTGCATGTACCCCAATAGCTAACTCCAGGCTATCATCAAGTATGGTAATCAACCCTAAAAATAAACCTGCCCCGATATAATACACCTGCATCGTCCAGAATCCATACTTGTCGATTTCCGGATTATCGGAGTGTATGAGGCCAAAGACCACACTGGTAAGAACCAAAGGGATCCATTTGTTCTGGCTGATTAAAGCAACAGCAGGCATTAAATATCCTCGAACAAATAATTCTTCGAACGTGGATTGGATGGGCAATAGAAAAATACATATGAGCAATAAGATGATCCAATTAATGGGTTTGAAGGTCATTGTATAGGTTTCTGGATGCATAAAATACAAAATGGCCTCAAAAATAATTGCCAGAACAAGCCAAAAGCCAAAGGCAAAGAAGATTTTGTCGTAGTTGATCTTTGGGTTTGGAGTGATGAGGTTTTTAAATGGTCGGTGATGCACATATTTAATAACCAGCATAAAGCCAAGTGTTGCGATAATGAAGACGGTAATCATTAATACAAAACCCAGATTATTTCCAATATTGAGATAAGAGAAATCCATGGTTTCATGAAATTTGTCAACTTCCGCGGTACCAATGGTTACATCCGCTGAAACTTTGTATAACTGCACAAGCAATAGTGGAATGGATCCCATAAAATAACAGGCTATAACAGCAACAATTCCTAGAGCATACCAAATGAAATCCGTCCTTCCGCTTGTAGCTTTTGTAAAAAACATGAATTGAATATTTAATTGGTGTTTTTACTAATTCTACTGCAAAATACCAAACCAAATTGAGCTAGATAAGCATTCGAAGATATAATTAAGAATTAACATGAGTTTGGTTAGATTTGCAAGATTAAAACAAAAAATTGATTGTAAATGAAAATTGTTGTAACCGGAGGAACGGGATATATTGGATCTCATACAGTGGTGGAGTTATTACAACAAGGCCATTCTGTCCATATTCTGGACAACCTTTCCAATAGTGACATATCGATGATTGATCGCATACAGGATATTACTGGAAAACGGCCTGACTTTACTAAACTCGACCTAACCGAAGCCGTAAGTGTTGATGCATTTTTTTATAATCAAACTGATATCGATGGTATAATTCACTTTGCTGCCCTTAAGAGCGTAGGAGAGAGTGTAAAGCTACCTTTGAGCTATTATCAAAACAATATACTTTGTTTGGTTCACGTATTAAAGGCGGCAGCGCGGCATTCCATTTATAATTTTGTTTTCTCATCTTCATGCACCGTATACGGAACACCAGATAGATTGCCCGTAACTGAAGATACGCCAATCGGATATACTCCTTCGCCTTATGGCGCAACAAAGCAAATGTGCGAGCGTATAATCGAAGACTTTACACATGCGCAAACCGGATTTAAAGCGATTTCGCTACGCTATTTTAATCCACTAGGTGCTCACTCCAGCAGATTGATAGGTGAATTGCCAACCGGAATTCCGAATAACTTATTGCCTTACATTACGCAGACTGCGGCAGGTATACGCGAGTATTTATCCGTTTTTGGTTCAGATTATAATACACACGATGGAACAGCAATACGTGATTATATTCATGTTACGGACGTCGCATTGGCCCATAGTGCAGCATTGGATTACATGGTCGGTAAAAACAATTCGGTCCATGAAAAGCTAAATGTAGGAACGGGTAAAGGACTTAGTGTTTTGGAAGTAATTCACTCTTTTGAAAAAACTTCCGGGTTAAAACTCAACTATAAAGTGGTAGAGCGAAGAGAAGGAGATGTCGAAGCAATTTATGCCGATGCCAACAAGGCAGAAGAATTGCTGGATTGGAAAGCAAGATTTACCATAGATGACATGACCCAATCAGCTTGGGAATGGGAGAAAAAACTAAGGTCGATTTAATTCTGTTACGAGGTTTCGAAGAGGCTCAAATAATTCCTAAAGATGGAAGTCAAAAGATAGGTGTTTGCTCAAAACTAAAACTCTCCTAAACACGCCTCAAGTAAATTAAAAACTGTTTTTCACCACAGTCGAATGAATCTGAAAACACTTCAACTATTCGACTTCGATTGGAAAGCTCTTTCCAATCTTTTCAATTAATCCTCATCAATTAATTTCTTCAATTCATTCAGTTTCATCATACACTCTATGGGAGTCATAGTGTTCAATTGAATTTCAGCAATCGCTTTTTTAAGTTTTCCGGCAACCGGGTCCACTGTCTCAAAAATGCTCAATTGATAAGGATCAGGCTCAATAGTTTTGACCTGCTCTGTTAAATCAGGATTTTGTATTCCATTTTCAGAGGTTATGGACTTCAATTCCAGTTGTTTCAGGATCTCATTCGCTCTTTGTAGGACTTCGGTAGGCATACCGGCCATTCTTGCTACATGAATTCCAAAACTATGTTTGCTGCCTCCAGGAACAAGTTTGCGCAAGAAAATGACCTTCTGTCCTATTTCCTTAGTAGCTACATTATAGTTTTTTACCCGATCGTATTTATTTGCGAGTTCGTTTAATTCATGATAATGTGTAGCAAAAAGAGTCTTCGGGTTTGCTTTTTTGTTATTGTGCAAATACTCTGCAAGTGACCATGCTATAGAGATTCCATCATACGTTGAGGTGCCTCGCCCAATTTCATCGAGTAAGATCAAACTGCGCGACGAAATATTATTCATAATACTGGCCGTTTCGTTCATCTCGAGCATAAACGTAGATTCTCCACTCGAAATATTATCCGATGCACCAACGCGTGTAAATAGTTTATCGATTATGCCAATGGTCGCTATTTCGGCAGGTACATACGATCCCATCTGTGCCATAAGACAGATCAAGGCTGTTTGCCGAAGTATGGCTGATTTACCTGACATATTCGGCCCCGTGATCATCATTAATTGAGTATCATCGTTGCTCAAATGAATGTCATTGGGTACATATTTTTCATCCAGCTTCATATGTTGTTCGATAACTGGATGTCTTCCATTTTTTATATCGATTACAGTGCTCGAATTGACTTCCGGACGCGAGTAATTGTATCTTTTAGCTACGCGAGCAAAGGATAAGATGCAATCTACGTGAGCAATTAGTTCTGCATTTGATTGTATAGGATCTAGATATTCAATTATGAAAAGGAGCAATTCCTCGTAAAGCTTTTCCTCAATTGCGATGATTTTATCTTGTGCCCCCAGGATTTTAGTTTCCAGTTGTTTCAGTTCATCAGTGATGTATCGTTCAGCATTGGTAAGGGTTTGTTTTCGTACCCAATCATCAGGAATTAGGCCCTGATTTTTATACTTGTTTGTCACTTCAAGATAATAACCGAAGACATTGTTAAATCCAATTTTGAGATTCGTGATCCCAGTCTTATCTGCTTCTCTAACCTGAATTTGCAATAGCAAATCTTTGCTGTTTCGAACTATATTATTGAGTTCATCCAATTCTCCATTGTATCCATCTTTGAATGATCCCCCTTTACTTACCATCGATGGTGGATCATCAGAAATCGCCTTTTCTATCCTATCCTTTACCGATTCACACAGATTCAATTTGTCTGATAAGGTAATCAGGTGTTCGTTATTGCTTGCGGACAACAATTCTTTAAGTGGGTGGATTTGACCTAACGCTTTTTTCAATTGAAGAAGCTCGCGAGGCGCCACCTTCATCATGGATATTTTTGAAGCCAATCGTTCCAGATCTCCCATTTTTCGGAGTATGACCTCAAGCGATTCACATTCCTCTTCCCGATCATAAAAATGACTTACCATATCCAATCGCGCCTCTATTTTTTGTTCCGACATTAACGGCAATAAAACCCATTTTCTCAACATCCGAGCGCCCATTGGTGATACAGTCTTATCCAGTACCTGGATCAATGGAATCCCCGTCTCATGGACGGAAGAGACCAATTCCAAATTCCGTATGGTAAAACGATCCAACCAAACATATTCTTCGGACTGTATACGATTAATACTACGTATGTGCTTTAGATTTTCGTTTTGAGTGCTAGAAAGATAATGAAGCGCCGCCCCAGCTGCAATTTGGCCTATATCCAATCTCTCGACCCCAAATCCTTTTAAATTGGGCACATTAAATTTATCCAGTAGCTTTTCCCTGCAATAATCATAGGTGTAGATCCATTCATCCAGAGGGTAGCTGTAGTATTTATCCCCAAAGCGTTTTGTAAATTGTTTACCGAATGATTTAGAGTAAATAATTTCTGCAGGACTAAAACTGTGAACCAATTTTTCGACGCTTTCCAAATTGCCTTCACTCAAGAGAAACTCTCCGGTAGAAATATCGATGAAAGCAACTCCGTGATGATTTTTGGTGCCAAAATGAATACTTGCCAGGTAGTTGTTGTTTTTTCTGTCCAGAATTCCATCGTCAATGGTCAATCCGGGAGTGATTACATCCGTAACTCCTCGCTTAACGATTTTCTTTTCTTTGGAAGGCTTTTCCAATTGCTCACAAATTGCCACTCGAAAGCCTGCCCTTACTAATTTAGGGAGATAGATATCGACACTATGATAGGGAAAACCTGCCAGGGCTATATCAGAACCTCCATTGTTCCGTGCTGTTAGCACAATTCCCAGAACATCGGCTGCTTTTACGGCATCTTCACCAAACGTTTCATAAAAATCGCCTACGCGAAAAAGTAAGATTGCATCAGGGTGTTTGCTCTTAAGCTTAAAATATTGCTCCATGAGCGGAGTGATCTTACCGGTCTTTCCTTTAGATTTTTTCGTCTTTGCCACGTTCTTCAGATTGGGCAACAAATTTAACCTGTTTTATTTAGTTGGCAAGATTGTGAGTAAAAACATATTAAGTTTTTTTGAATGTCTGATTACAAAGGTTGTAAGAAGTGGCAGGTAAAAAAGTAGTAAGCCTCCGGCAAATCTTCGCATTAAGAGGAAAGAACAATTAGCAAATTTCTTGAAGAAAGTGCAAGAAGCGTTTCGCGTTGGTGTCAACATCAAAATGATCAGCTATGAAATCTCTTGCATTGCTTGAGATTTTATGTTGTACTTCGATGTCTTTCAATATCCAGTTTAGAACGGCAGCAAAATCCTTAGGTGAATCCGCACAGAGAATTTCTTCTTTGTTTTTAGCATGTATTCCTTCCATGCCAACACTGGTCGATACCACTACCCTGGCCAAGGCCATACCTTCCAAAATCTTGACGCGCATTCCACTGCCAGATAATAAAGGGACGATGGTGATCAAATGACTATTCAAAAAACTATGAGCATTATCTACTTCTCCTTCCACTACAATGGACGAATCGGCCAGATTTCTAATTTCCTGAGGTGTATTCCGGCCGGCAATATGCAATTTTAAATCGGCATTGTTTTGTTTTACCTCAGGCCATACCTTTTCCAAAAACCAGTTTAATCCTTCCAGATTTGGTATCCAGTCCAACGAGCCGATAAAAGAGATGGATTGAGGTAGATTTGAAATGTCTCCAGGAAAATATTCTTTGCAGTTGATGCCAATGGGCAGTGCTATCCCTTTTGCACGAAAACCTAATTTTTTATAAGCATCCAAATCCCTCTGAGTCACCGTAACCAGTGCATCATAGTGCTTCAGATTGTTCAATTCAAAATTTTCAAGTTTTTTAGCCAAATACTTCAGATATATTTTTTTGGGTAAAAACCCCGTGTTCGAGGCTATTCTGTTCCATATTTCAAATTCCACATTATGAGATCGCATGACAATAGTAGCATTCGAATATTGTCGTATACTATCAATATATGGCGCCAGGTACAATGTTTCCAACTGGACCACATCATATTGTTCTCCTCTTAACAACTCGACTAATTTTTCCTTGTATTTCTGATAATAAAAACGACTGACGTGATACGATTCTTTAGAAAACAAGTTTTTGAATGCTCCCCAAACGGTCACTCTGTTGTCCAGGTCTACAGTATGTATTTTTTTGTAATGATCAAAAGATGTCGGAATTGTAGAGGGATCAATATAATGTTTGATCGTATTCATACTAAGCAATGTAATCTCACATCCCAAGGCATGCAAGGACTTGCTTAAATTGGTAACCGCTATGGATTCACCATCCTTTAAAGGGTACGGAAACTTTTTAGTAAGTTGTAAAATTCGCATTCAATCTGTTCTCCAATATCCATGCAAATATGCTAAAAATTAGGAGTGATTGGATCAGAATTTCACGATATCGTTTGCTTTCTTCTTACGATTCCCCATACAATGCTTAATACAATGGCAATACTTAAGATGTACATGCCAATATAGGAGGTATGTTGTATACTTGCATCTAATGCCAATGTATCCGCCACGCGCTTGGAATGAATTCCAAAAGATGCCCAGATAACGACGGCTGCGAAGAATAGATCTTTAAATCTGTAAAGCATTGTCAAAGCCAGCGCAATCGCTACCGATAATAGAATAGCTGCCCAAGTATCTGCTCCAAGTCCTAAATCCGTATATCCCAGGTATATAAAAACCACAGTAGAATTGGCAATAGTAGCCACAGATATCCATCCCAGATACACACTAATCGGAACGGTTAATTGCCACGGTGCTGAGGAGCCTGAGAAATAATTGACTTTTAAAATTCCATGCATTTTAATCAAACTTCCCAGGAGTACCAACATGACAAAGAAGCTTACAAATACAAACTCATAATGCCAGAAGGTAAGCCATAGACCATTGGCCACCATATTTGCAATAAACCAAAAGCCCAAGGATTCTACATTCGTTTTTGCATTTTTTCCAAACGACTGATAAATTACAAAAATTATGAGCAACGCGTATATAATACTCCAAATGGCAAAGGTGAATCCGGCTGGCACAAAAAGATTAGGATACAGCGCCGATAATTCTCCGGTAGTTCTGCCCCCCAGAGGTAGAAGGACGGCCAGCATATTCATGCCAATCATAAATACTACACCTAGCGTATTCATGATTCGAAGTGCATTGAAATTCATAGTGATTTGATGTTTAGTAAGCGAATGATCTCAGCAAATACTACAAGGAATCCCTGAAATTGTTCAACATCAAATGTGGAGGATTCGTTAAAAATAGGTAAATAAAAATCCAGGACGTACAAGGTGACACTCTCCTATTTTATTCACCCAATCGTACAGAGGCTACATCTCTCTTGTCTATAAATTTTGTAAAGAACACCAAATCTAGTGCACATTCTGCAGATTGTCTTCAGGCAACAAAAAAAGGCTGCACGCAAAAACGTACAACCTTTTATATATTATAAAAATCTTAGCGATTCTTAGCTTTCAGCTGGCTTGTTTACGATTCCTTTGATGGTAAGGAATGTATTGGCAGGATCCGTGTTTGCTGTGATTGTCACTTTCTTAGATTGTGATCCACCACCTACTTTACCTTTTCCTTTAGAGTCAAATTGTACTCTGATCTCGCCGCTTCCTCCTACTGGAATTGGTTCTCTTGGCCACTCAGGAACAGTACATCCACAAGATCCTTTTGCATTGCTAATTACTAAAGGCTCTTTTCCTGTGTTTTTAAATTTGTAGGTGTGAACTACTTTTTCACCTTCTGGAACTTCACCAAAGTCGTATGTATCTTCTT
>JBCCVV010000023.1:0-43836 GCA_039194925.1 Bacteroidota bacterium | reverse complement strand
GCCCTAATAAGACCACATTACGAATATCCTTTGTTGCTACACTCATAATTTGACTGATTTTAAGAGAGGTCGGACAAATAAGGAGTCGTCCTATAAATAAAATTTAAATCGGTATCCTCTCAGGTTAATTACACTTAAATATCAATGAAAAGATACTAAGTAATTTTATATACTTCTAATTTTGAGTTTGATAAAATTTTCTTTTGCAGAATGCGAAATCGTAGTAATAAAATATGTAATGTTTATCACATTGACTCCTACAGAATTGACTTGAAAATGATTTTTTGAGCCTCTAAATTTATTTTATTCACTCTTACCTGCATTTCGAATACATTGTACGCTTTGATCAATTTTTGAACTGTAATTGGTTCAATTCTTCAAAAAGAGCCTTCTTTATTTCAGGATCTGAAGTGGAATGCCCTCCATCTGCAATTTTCAACGTAGAATCTATTAAGATCGAATCCAATCGCATAGCATCTTCTAACGGGCAGATGTAATCGTACCTTCCGTGAATAATTGTTGTGGGTGCCGAAACGTTGACCGCCTGATCAAAAACATGGCTCTCGGAAATGAAACAATGATTCAAGGCATAATGCAATTCGATACGTATACGATCGTAATCCACAGTACCTACAGTCATGATTTGGTCGACTTCTCCTTTGGCAAAATATTTCCTTGAAAGCGATAAACCGTAGCGGGCCCATTCCTGCCCCAGCAATTGATAGTTGTCGACCTTTTCGTTGATGGCCATAAAATAAAATTCGGCTTCCCTGCCCTTCCAGACCGAGGGTACAAATGACGATACCCGCTCCCAATTTTCAGGATGTGTAGTCCGAATTTCTCCCCGTAGATAAATGCGCATACATTCCGATGTAGCTGAAAAAAAACCTCTAATAATTAACTTGATTACGCGATTAGAGTATTTAGCCGCGAGTAAAATTGCTAATGTTGCCCCCCATGATCCACCAAACACAACCACTTGTTCAATATTCAGAAAATCCAAAACAGAAATCATATCGACTAATAAATCCTCAGTAGTATTGAATGCCAATTCTCCTTTAGGAATGCTCTTACCACATCCACGCTGATCTATGAAGATTACATGAAACTTATCAGGATCAAAAAAGACCTTATCTCCTTCCGAACATCCCAATCCAGGACCACCGTGAATGAATAAAATAGGGACTCCAGCTGGATTGCCATATTCTTCAAAGTAAATATAATGTCCGTTGCCAACATCCAGATGCATCTAGTCTGTGGCTTTGGGTACAACTTTTAATGTCTTTACAATGTAATCCAATTGAAGCATCATGTCCCGTTTGCTTTTTCCAGGTGCAAAAACAAACGTATCGATAAAAATCAATTCATTGGAATCCTTGTCATGAATAAGGTATGTGGCATATGGCCCGCCCTTAAAGTCTTTTTCCATTTCCCAAATTCCGCGAACCTCTCTCGTGTATAGACCGTCAATATCATACGTGTAATCATAAGTAGGAAGGTCGCTGGTATTGGTCACCATATAACTACCCAACACCTCGGATGCGATATGAACCTTTCCATATTCGTCTCGTAATCGAATCAAATTCTCCGGGTCCAATTGAGATGTATTTGTATATGGAAATTTTTGTATTACTATATTAAGTGCAGCATCTTTGGTGTCTTTCTTAAACCACATGAAGTTTTCGGTATTTTCCTTAAGGCTTGTAAAGTCTCCAGGTATCCGTATTGTAATTCCGAACTTATTCCTGATTTTTTCAATAAGTCCCGGGCTTTCATTCTTAAGAACATAGATGGATGCATCCAACTTGGGCTTGTCGTGAAGTCTGACTCTCTTTGCCACCGCAGAATAATTTTCACGAATGGTTTTCATTAGGTTCTCTTTACCGTTTGCAAAAAGATAGATAATGATTTGCCCGCGAGCCCATTTATCTTTGCCGACAGACGATCGGAAAGCAGGGTCCTGTTTCGCTTTTAAAAATCGCTCTTCACCCAAATCTCTTCTTAACATTTTTGTTGTCGTCGCTTCCATATCCTCAAGGTCTGCCAAAACAACATACGTACACAATTCTTGGCGCAAAGGCTCTTGTCCAAGTTCTTTCGGCGAAAAGTGCCTCACGTCAAACATAGGCTCCGGAGCAGGCATTATGGGATAAGCACTCTGAAAATAGTAATTGAACGTGTCGCTTACAGGGCTTTCCCAAAGGTCTTCATCCGCTACTGCAATAATCTCATTAATCCTACCCATGGCAATGGGTTTGGCCTCGTACGTTTTCGCCATCTCATCACTGCAAGATCCCAATGAAACCATACTTAAGATGGAAAATATATATATGAAATATCTCATTTTTATAGTTTTAATATCCTTCTATCATGTTGAAAATTAGTGTTCTTCACACATGATTCTGACCTTCTAAATCATCAAAGAATTCTATATGGATTAGATGAACAAAGTTACGCTTTTGGCGCAAACTGTAGACGCTTTAAGAAAATCTTATGCCATTCCTTTGAATCATTCCTATTTACTACATAGTAATGTGTCTTGCACATAAATCACCTATTTAGGTGTTTTTTACCCAAATCTCCCACGATAATTTTGCCTGCAAACACTCTAATTGCATGAAAAGATATATTTTCTTAATGGTAGCACTTATGTGGTACCAATCAACAAGTGCCCAACGTGTGGGAATAAATACAGCCACACCAGATGCTTCTGCTATTCTTGATATTCATGGTACGGATGGCGGATTGCTTATTCCAAGGCTAAGTACGACTCAAAGAACAAACATCAATACACCAGTATCGGGTTTATTGGTATACGATACCGATGAAGATGCTATCTTTCAATATACGGGAAGTATTTGGGTAGAGCTATCCCCTCCTACATTTGAAAATGTAAATAATACAGTTAGAAATAAAGGAAGTCATACGCTTGATGATTTCATTTTTGGAGAAGAAGAGTTGCCCGCTGTGGGAAATACAACGGGTGAAATGTTCTTCTTTGATAAATCCAAAAGAGCTTTCAGAGGAGGAGCACTTACCAATTCTAGTTCATGGCAACCGGATAATATCGGATTATATTCTTTTGCTTTTGGTAGAAACGTGAGAGCTTCCGGTGACAATTCCGTTGCGCTAGGAATTAGTTCTATTGCCAGTGGAGAAGAGAGCTTTGCGTTTGGGAATGATGTGGAAGCTTCCGGTGACTTTGGAGCCACGGCATTTGGAAATATTACTTCATCAAGTGGTGGTTATGGGTCTTTTGCTGCCGGATTCGAGACTCATGCAGAAGGAACCTCGTCCATAGCCATGGGCAATGAAAACTCGTCTTTTGGTTCCGCTTCTGTTGCCATGGGTGATAACAACATGACTTATGGTGACAATGGTGCTGTTGCCATTGGAAAAAACTTACAAGCATACGGTGACGTAGGAGCTGTCTTTGGCCAATTTAATGACCCGATCGTTGCCCAAGGTGCCAATCTTTCTAATATTAGTCCTTTGCTCACAGTGGGTAATGGGAAGAGTTCTGGCAGTAGGTCAAATGCATTTATGGTTCGATTAGATGGAAAGGTCGGTATTGGAACAGATACGCCGGAAGAACGTCTACAAGTCCAAGGTGCTATCATAATTGGTAACACCTCTAACTCAAGTCCTGAATCAGGGACCATCCGTTACAATGGTTCTGACTTTGAAGGATATGGTGGAGGAAGTTGGAATTCCCTGACTCAAAACAATAGCCCGGCTCAATGGCAGGATGTAGGTATCCACATCACAAATGCCAACTCTGGGAACGTAGGTATCGGAACCGATACACCGGATGAACGCCTACAAGTACAAGGTGCCATTAATATCGGCAACACTACCAATCCAAGTCCTGAGTCCGGAACTATTCGATATAATGGTTCTGACTTTGAAGGGTACGATGGAGGAAGTTGGAATTCCCTGACTCAAAACAATAGCCCGGCTCAATGGCAGGATGCAGGCGTCCACATCACAAATGCCAACTCTGGGAACGTTGGCATCGGCGAAATTTTTCCATCTGAAAAGTTACATGTCAATGGAGCCTTAAAAGTGGGTGATGCCAGTAGCGAAACACCGGCAGCCGGTACGATTCGATGGAATGCAAGTACAAGTGATTTTGAAGGATATGACAGCAGCAGTTGGAAGAGTTTGACTTCAGGAGGTGGAGGAAACACCAATGGAAATTCGTTTGACCCTGAGTGGGGAACCGTTCCGGCATCAATCACCTATGAGGAATATCATCCTGTTACTCAAGGAATATCAAATGGGGAGTTTGCTCATTCTATGGAAATTTCCGGAAGCTTTATCGTCATTTCTGCCGATGAAAGTGCCACCGCAAATGGTGAATCCGTGTATGTATATTCCGACTTTGCAGGTGGTCTGGTCGAAGAGTCCGTATTGGAAGGTGATTTTGCGGCAACTAAATTTGGTCTGGATGTATCAATCCAAGGGGAATATTTGGCAGTTGGTGCCCCGTTTGAAGAAGTACCTGATGGAGGTGGTGGCCAGATTACCAATGCTGGAGTCGTCTATCTTTATCAAAAAGACAGCGGCTTGAATACCTGGAGTTTTCATTCTAAAATTAATGCGTCAGATCCTCAAGCAACAGCAGCTTTTGGCACCACGGTAGAGCTTTTTGGCAATTATCTAGCCGTTGGTGTTCCTCAATTTTCGGAGTCTGGATTTGCTGGAGCAGGTGCCGTTTATGTGTATGAGCTCTCCGGAGGAACATGGACAGAAATCCATAAGTTTGTTTTGAGCGACCCTTTTTTTGGTGACAATTTTGGCGCAGATATTTCTATGTCAGGTAGTTTTATGCTCGTTGGTGTTCCTCAATGGGATTCCAATTGTGTAGGGTGTTTTGGTGTTGGTAAAGTTGAAGTATACAAAAACAATTCAGGGTCCTTTTCTCATTTTGAGACCCTATATGGTGATACTACTGTAACTTCAGCACTAGCTCTTTTCGGAAGTTCAATTGACAACGAAGAATCCGTTTTAGGCCATGTAATTGGCATCGGTGCGCCGGGTAAGGATAAAGCATATGTCTTTGATGAAACTACGGATGTATTTACTTTAATTCAGAGCGTAGTTGGAACCGACGTAAGCACTAATGATGATTTTGGTACCTCTATAGACATCAGCAATGAAATGCTTGTAATCGGTGCTCCAGAAGATGACAATGGAAGAGGGTCTGCCTATTTATTTGAACCCAATGGCGGCTCCTGGGAACAAATTGCAAAATTCAACGCAGGAGATCGAGCAGAAAACGATAAGTTTGGTACAAGTGTAGCAATGAAAAGCAGCAAGATCTTTATCGGTACTCCTTTTGACGATGATCAAAATACCAATGGTGGCTCATTCTATATAATGAAAAAGAATGAATAAGAGCGTAGACAGGCACCAAACGAATTTAAAAAATTCGTGTCTAACCTTTCTAGAGGCAATTTATACGGAAGTGATATGCATCATCGTGAGTTGTGATTCTTCTCACAAGGGCCAAATATCATACAGATTAAATTTGTACCATTGATTTTGTACAAAACCGCTTTACGATGTCGGCACCTATAGAAACACTTCCAGATGCAAATGGCCTGACGAAAGAAGACTTGGATAAGAACCCTTTTGCTCAATTTGACAATTGGTTCAAATATGCCACTGAATCTTCTGAACCCATGCCCATTGGAATGAGTCTGGCCACTGTATCTTCTGATCAACAACCTTCTTTACGGACCGTATTATTGAAATATTATGATAAGGAGGGTTTTGTTTTTTTCACGAATTACAATAGCCGCAAATCTCAAGAAATCATCCAAAACCCAAAAGTTGCCATCAAGTTTTACTGGTCTACCCTTGGCAGGCAATTGATCATTCTTGGTAAGGCCGAAAAAGTATCAAAAATCCAATCCATTCAATATTTTATGAGCCGACCGAAAGGCAGTAGAATTGGAGCATGGTGCAGCAATCAATCCAAAATCATTTCGTCCAAACAAGATCTTTTGGATCAATTTGAAAGCATCAAAACCAAATTTAAAAATATAGACATTCCAAAACCTCAGCATTGGGGTGGCTATCGCATCGTACCTTCTTCTTTTGAGTTTTGGCAAGATGGTAAATTCCGGTTGCACGACCGATTTCGTTATACCCTTAATGAAAAGAAGGAATGGCAATTGGATCGATTGGCCCCTTAACCTGTATAATTCATGTCTATTTTTCATAAGAATTTGATGATGCAGAGCCAACCTCTTCAATTATTCAACTATGATCAAAAACGCCCCCTCCATTTTCTCCAATCCTCCGTCTCCGCTCAAGAGAACTCTTTTCAATTTCTCCAATCTCATCAATCTTTACAATCTCTAATTTCTTATCTTTGCGCCATTATTCAACGTTTATTGCAAAAGCGGATGAAAAAGAAAACACTATACAATAAGGTCAATAAAGAATTGCTCAAACAAAAACTGGAGCAAGAGGGAATAGAAAGGACCACTCTCTCATTTTATCAATACGCACACATAGCAAATCCTCAATTGTTCAGAGATCATTTTTATCTAAGTCTAGACGAGGTTGGAGTTCTTGGTAGAATCTATGTCAGTGGCGAAGGTGTGAATGGACAGATTTCCGTGCCAACTAATCGACTAGAAGCGTTTAAAAAGGTGATGAATTCAATCGATTTTTTGAAGGATATCCGTCTTAATATCGCAATTGAAGACGATGGCAAATCGTTCATCAAGTTAAAGATAAAAGTTAGAGATAAGATTGTAGCAGACGGCTTGGACGATTCGTCTTTTGACGTAACCAAGAAAGGAGTTCATCTTACTGCAGAACGATTCAATGAACTTACAGAAGATCCTGAAACGATTGTGGTTGATATGAGAAATCACTACGAAAGTGAGGTAGGCAAGTTTAAAATGGCTATTACTCCGGATGTTGAGACCTTCCGTGAAGCGCTTCCTTTAGTAGAAGAAATGTTGGAGGATAAAAAGGACCAGAATATTGTCATGTATTGTACAGGTGGTATACGTTGTGAAAAGGCAAGTGCCTACTACAAGCACAAAGGGTTTAAAAATGTCTATCAGCTTGAAGGGGGTATAATTGAATATGCCAGGCAGGTAAAATCTAAAGGTCTTGAAAATAAGTTCATCGGTAAAAATTTTGTTTTTGATGAGCGGCTTGGTGAACGCATTTCTGAAGATATCATTTCAAGGTGTCATCAATGTGGTAAGCCCTGCGACACGCATACCAATTGTGCAAATGATGCATGTCACATCTTATTTATTCAGTGCTCTGATTGCGCCGCCAAATATAATCGTACCTGTTGCAATACATGTAAAGACTTCATTGCACTTCCACTTGAGAAAAGACAGAAGTTGAGAGGACAAATAAAGTTCAACGGATCCAAATTTGGCAAAGGGCGATATAAGGCACACAACCAAAATGAAGCATTGGAGATAGATTGATCGTCAAAAACGTGTGATTCGTTCTAATTTGATTTTTCCAGTAACGCTTCTTCCAGTTGGTTGATAAAAGATTTACTTATGGTAGCACTGAGGTCTGAACCTCGATGTATCTTTCGTACTATATAATACCCGGTGTTTGGGTTATAATTAGTACTTGCGGATTCGCTTGCTTCTTCATCAAGTCCAAAAGTCCAATTTTTTGCGATTAATACCTTTTCTTTTATCTCTTCGAAGTCACCGTTCATTTCAAAGCCTTCTACTACACTACTCGGAGATCCATAATCATTCCTATAGTTTTCTTTTCCTTTTTGGGAGAGGACATATGGAATGTTTTGAATGTAATATGTGGATTTTGTTGGATTGATAATGTAGTCTTTTTCTCCATCAAGTTTTAGCTCTGTCTGTGTTTCATTATAATGCAGTGTCCGAGTTCCAAATTTTAATTGCACGCATTTTTTCTCCTTTGCATTAATTTGAATAGGCTCATTATTATCAAAATGAATAATGATGTCTGACTCTGTAGGGTTATCTATACAAACTTCTTTCGTGGGAGCGCTACAAGAATATGCAGCGACAACCAAAACAATAAATAATATTCTGTTTATCATGGTGGTACGTTGGTTAACAAGTTTTACTATTATTATTCAAGATAGGAAAAAAACAGAACCTTTCATTTCATAGGTGTTTTCCGTTGTTTCTCTTTTAAAAAACCCTGTACGCTGCTCAATTGAGCTAGATTTCTCCATTAAGACAAAAATGCCGGATATGTAAAATGTCTAAACTTCCACATGGGTTGGGTTGATAATTAAATGGGAGTATAAAAAAAGCATCTCATTTTTGTAATCAAATATAGCTTTATCTAAACTGTACGTATTCTTAAACGTTATTCCTATTTACCCAATAATTCACCCGAATGGCATTCATCAAAACGTTCGAAAACCGAACGCTTATTCTCTATACGTTGGCTTTGGTCAACTTCATTCACATCATTGATTCCATGTTGATTATGCCCTTGGGTGATATCTTCATTGAAGAGTTTTCGATTGGCAGCGGGGAATATAGTTTTTTAGTATCGGCCTATGCCTTAGCAGCTTTCTGTTCCAGCCTGGTGGGCGTATTTTATCTTGATCGATTTGATCGTAAAACTGCTTTACTTTTCATTTATTTTGGGTTCGGCTTGGGCACATTAGCCTGTGCATTTGCCGGATCTTATATCCAATTGGTTTCGTTTCGTGTTTTCACGGGTCTTTTTGGAGGCATGATCGGTGCGATGGTTTTATCCGTAGTAAGCGACCTCTATCCGTTTAAAGAACGAGGAACAGCTATGGGGATTTTGTTTTCCGCCTTTTCCGCAGCATCTGCACTTGGTGTACCCATTGGCATTTATCTTGCTGCGAAAAGTAATTGGCAACTGCCTTTCATGGTCATCGGTTTGTTTGCTTTATTGATTTGCGTATTTGTTTTCCTCTTTTTTCCATCCATGCAGAGCCATTTACATGTACAGGAAAAAAGAGTTGATTTTGTAAAAACCATTACCAATATAACATCGGACACAAATCAGGTGAATGCCCTAGTAGCCGGTTTCTTTTTGATTATTGCGCATTTTATGATTATCCCGTTCATTTCTCCCTATTTGATCAAAAACGTAGGGCTTTCACAAGTAGAAATCGCTTACCAGTTTTTCTTTGGTGGTGTAGCTACAGTGATTTCGGCTCCATTCATTGGAAGAATGACAGACAAGTATGGTGTAATGCGTGTATTTACCATTGTCTTATTCTTATCCTTCATCCCTACAGTGGTCATTACTAATCTGAAAACCGTGCCTTTGTGGGTAGCAATTTCATACACGACTATGTTTTTTGTATTTGCCAGTGGCCGGATGATCTCTCCGAATACCATTATCACAGCGGCAGCTGGTACTGCAAACCGGGGCAGTTTTATGAGTGTCAAATCCGCTCTTCAACAATTGGCCATTGGACTTTCCGCCTTATTGGGTGGGGCCATTGTCTATATTGGTGATGATAATCTCTACCACAACTATGCGTATGTGGGTTATATTTCCATAGCATTTGCTATTTTGACGATCTTCCTAATTAAACGGATTCGGGTAGCCCAAGGCAATTAAAATGGGTGTCTTTATTTTAATTTTTATATCTTAGAAGCGCGATATAGGTGGTTACTTGTGATTGAATGAGCTATGGACCCTAAAATACTTCAATTCCTAGAGATTTTAACTTATAGTTCTCCTATATTATTATTTTCAGGAATAGTTTTAAGCTTTATCTTCTATAGAAGATTGAATTCCGTTCACCATTTGTTGTTGTGGTATCTTGTAATAGCTTTTGTTATTGATATTACTGGCCGCATCCTGGCAATTTATTTTAATAATAATTTAATCCTTATACCCATTTTTGGACTTCTTGAGTTGATCGTTCTTACTACGCTCTATTTTCGTCATTTTCTAGATGTAAAAAACAGGCTCTGGTTGACTCCCATTATTCTCTTAATTCTATTTAATTTATTTGAAATCTCCTCGCTTTTTGGTGTAGTTCCTAAAGATTTTCACAGTCATTCCAGAGTTTTGGACTCTCTTGCTATTGTAACAATGAGCATTGTTTTTTTTATCAAACAAATAGGAAAAGAAGAACCGGCTCCGTCAAGTATTATGGTGTTAAATATGATCATTTTCACCTTTCAATCCATTAATTTGATTTTGTATTTGCCGTTAAATTTTTTAATAAATGAAAAAACCAATGTCAAGTTTTATTTTTGGGCAGCGAGTCTGGCCATTACGTTAATTTTCTATTTATCAATCATTCGTATCATATGGATCCATGGCAAGAACCTCAAACGTTAGCGACCTATCTATTGATTGTGCTGCTATTTGTCTTGATCCTCATTTCAGCTATTATAATTGCAGTAAAAGTAAGTATCAAAAAAACCTTTGAGGCAAAAGAAAAAGAGAATAATCTTAAATTGGAACACCAGCAGAAGTTGCTTGAAAATAGTGTTCTCATTCAAGAGAGGGAGCGAGCAAGAATAGCCGCGGACATTCATGATGAATTGATTGGTAAATTGACGGCGATAAAAATGACCAATCAACTACGTGAGAATACAAAAGCACTAGACGACCTGATTTCTTCCAGTATAAAAATCGCGCGTAGAATTTCGCATGATTTAATGCCTCCTCTGATCGAGTATTCCAGTTTGGAAGAAATCATTAAGGAAACTGTACGACCCTGGCAAAATCAGCTTGCCATAAATATGCTATTCAATGGTACAAAAGACCTCTCCATCTCAGCAAAAATTAAGCTCCATATTGTTCGAATTATTCAAGAGATTTTGGTCAACATTGACAAACATTCAAATGCAGATTTAACCACTATATCTCTGCGCATTTCGCCCCATTGGATTTCATTGGTTATTGAAGATAATGGAATAGGATTTGACCGCAAGCGCATAAAAAATGGTTTAGGTCTTTCCAACATAGAAACTCGGTTACAGTATATTAAAGGACGCTACAAATTAAAATCTGTTGAAGGGAAAGGAACCAAGTATATCATTCTAATTCCTACCGTGTTAGATGTTCAGGAAGGATAGTTTCTGATTTGAATTATAATGTAGGTATTTATACCCGATCTTTTAAATACCGTATTTTAGTTCTGTCGCAGTTTGTTAAAATGAACTAATTTTAGTTCATCTTTTAACCCTAAATTAATTAGTATGGTTCTTGCAGAAAACACCGTTTTGACTTTTACCGAGATCAAACAAAATATGAATACCTGGAATAATATTAGAAAGAATGCCGCTGCGGTTAAACCCTATTTTCAAGGAGAAACCTATTTTGATTTTAACCCAATCATAAATATTTTTGATTCAAGTTTGAGCTTTCATTTCTATCCTGCGGTCTCGGGAAATCAATTTATGCTTTACATCATTGATAAAGAAATGGACAAACTCTCCGTATACCTTGAAAATCCTATTGCATTTATCGAGAAGATCAGAGTAGCTAATTTGGTTCAAATCGTAAGTGACGACATCCTTTCCGGTATATCACGTGGTGAAGCGAGGCAAAGAATTAAGGACTGGACCGACCATCACAACACTTACATTAACGAAAATGCTGCAGCAGGTAATATTTTTCTTGCCTTTGAAAATCCGCCATTGAACATCCATAATAATGGAGAACTACGAGGCTTTTTTGGTTTGTACCAAGATAATAACACGGGGCCATGGAAAGCGGACATTTTACTAAAAGACAGTGGAGATGAATATTATAATACTGTTCGACCTGTTCCTCCTTTTGGTCAAGGTGGTGGTAACGAATTCTTTCTTTTAGCTGCAACAATTGCTTAATTATTAAATGCCAGCAGTTTTGAAAATTTTCTACTTTTATAATAATGTCTAATCCTGGAAAATTAATATGAAGGGAAAACATTAATTGTTTCCCTTCATTTCAACTAATTGGATATGAATCTTATCACTTTAGCACTTGTAGATGATGACAAATTGATCACTAAACTTTTAAGTGATTTTTTAGCTGCGCAGGAGAATTTGAATGTCTTATTTACGGCCCTCGGGGGTAAAGAGTTTCTCGACAAAATAAATCAATCCAAAACTATACCTGATATCCTTCTCCTGGATTTGAATATGAAAGAAATGACAGGTATTGAATTGACGAAAATCATACGCAAAGAATATCCTTCTATTAAGATCATTGTTATCTCATCGCATTACAAAAGAAATTTTACCGGATTTATGATTAAGACCGGTGTCTCAGCATTTCTTCCCAAGGGCATTGCGCCTTACGATCTAAATGATATAATTCAAGAAGTATATTTAAAAGGTGTCTACTTTTTGGATGAGCAGCTGGAAATCATACGCAGTCAAATTTCTGCAAAATCTCCTAAACCCATTCTCAATCCGAAAAACCTTCTTACCGAACGCGAAATGGAAGTTCTGAATCTTATTTGCCGACAGAAAACTGCTCAAGAAATTGGTAAAGAACTGTTTGTTACAAAACGGACAGTGGAAGGCCATAAAAACAATCTATTCTCAAAAACCGGCACCAAAAACATGGCGGGTCTTGTCATTTACGCGGTACAAAACGAACTGATCGATGTCAATGATTTGCCAAGTTTGTAACGCTCTCTAAAAAATTGCTTCATCTCCATCTAGAACTTCATACCTACTTCAGGATTTCTATTCCCTAACTTTTACGCACAACGATTTTGATTCTCATTTCTATAACATTTATAATCCGTTAATTATACAATCATTAACACACTTCGGCTTTCCATCTCCGTGTAGTAGTAAATCAATTTTCAAACAATTAAAATCTTACTGTTATGAAGAAAGTCACTACACTTTTGGCTCTTGCCTTTTTTATTTCAATTTGCTCTTACGCCCAATCCTCTGAGGACGAAGGCTTTTCCCGAAAAGGAAAATTTTTAGTTGAAACAGGGTATAATATCGTTGGCGGTTTGAGCAATTCAACAGGAGCTAATATTCAATTAAGTCTTGACGGCGATGGTGGATCAATTACAGCAATCGGAACGGATATAGGCAAAATGCTTACCGATAATCTGGCTCTAAAATTCAAATTGGGTCTTTTATCTGCCAATGGACTGGACATTACCAACATTACCGGAGGCGTAAAATATTATGCTGGAGGAAATGTTCCAATAGAGCTTACGGCTGGAATTATAGATAGCGCCTTTGGTTCAACTCAATTTAATGCAAACCTGAAATTCGGTTATGCCATTAATCTGGCAGACAACATCACCCTGGAACCTTCAATGGGCGCCATACTCATTTATGATGAGTCGGCACTCAATTTTGGCGTTTCCTTTGCCATGTTCTTATAGTCCTCGTTTACATTAGTAAAAATTAAAGCCTTGGTTCCTCCATGAAGCAGGGCTTTTTCGTATGTCTTTATTTTTTCTTTAAAATACTTTTTAAATTTTTTACTCCGGTTGTAATAAATTGTACTTGCAGCGGTACTAATAATATGAGTACAATCAAGTGAATGACAAAACAAGAACAAGAGGCCATCTATCATCAATGGATTTTGGAATATAAGCCATTACTCTTCAAAGTACTGCGTACCTATACCAATACCCGTGCGGATGAAAATGATCTATTTCAAGAAATTGTGATTCAGGTATGGCAATCAATACGAGGGTTTAAAAAACAATCAAGTGTACATACATGGATCTATAGAGTTTCGCTTAATACCGCTATTAAATGGTCTGGAAGAAACAAAAACAAAGAATACCAGGAAATTCGAGAAACCACTTCGGTAATAGTACCTCAAAATCCATCGAATGAAAAACTCGATTGGCTGTATAGCGAAATCCAGCAATTGAATACCATCGAAAAGTCGTTGACGTTGTTGCTTTTGGATGGATTCAGTTATCAGGAAATGTCTGAAATTCTTGGGATCAGTGTATCCAATGTGGGTGTGAAAATAAACCGAATCAAAAAACGCCTCAAAGAACGATCAAAATTAATTTACCAATGAACATAGAAGAAATGCAAAAAATATGGAATAGCGATACGCAGGAGCATCTTTATGCAATTGACGAAAAAGGAATGGAAAAAATCGTTTTCACCAAACGAAACAAAGCCATTAAAAGAGTAAACCTTGTCGAAAATATAATCCTTTGGATGAATATTCTACTTCCCAGTTTTCTCATTATCCTGGCCTTCATTAAAGGAAAAGACAAGGTCAGTATTTATGCCATGGAGGCATTTATGTTTCTCACCGCGGCGTATATTGCTTATCACAAAAATTTGCGAATAAAAAGCTACAAAAACTGGGGCAAATCAATGATGGATGTGTTGGAGGAAGCCATTCATAATGCTACCTATCAAGCTCGACTTTCGAATACTCTTTTGATTTGGTATCTATTGGGCCTGGCAATTATTTCGATTGCCATGTTGATCCTCGAAGGAAAACCCTGGTGGCTGATTTTACTAATGGGTCTTTTCTTTGGCTTGGCTTTTATTTTTGGTCGCTGGGAACAACGATGCTTTCATAATCGATATCGAGACGAATTGATCACGCTTAAGAAAAAACTTCAAAGCTAATTATTCAACCCTTCTATATCAAAAAAGAACACTGTTGTTCGAATTCGGTCAGCATTAATTTATTTTGAATGTGCATTTTATCGATTATCTGTTGTTTATATTTTGACATGGGCTATGCTATTACTATGGTATAACGTACGTAACTACTATTAAAACCAACATATCCATATTCATTATGAAAATATCTAATCTTATCCTGACCTTAGCCTTAGCACTCTTTATTTCTTTTGCTCTTACCAGCCAATCCAATTCCAATCATATAATTTCCATTATCAATGACGACGGTTCATTACATATAGAATATAAAGAAGGAAAGACTACTTTGCTCAAAGTTGACGGAGAAACCATTGACCCAAGCGACTATTCTTCTTATCAAAATCTAATCGACAATTACAGAGACCCTAATAATTCAGGTCATTATGCTACAAGCAAAAAAGGTTCAGGTTTACTAAACTTTAAAAGTTTAGTAAACCTGAACCTGAAGATCATTATACATGGTCAAGATCTTACGTATCTCCTCGGACTTATTCCGCTCCCAGTGTCGATATGGCAGAACATAAACATATTTATCTGCTCGAAACAAGCTCTCTATTTCTTCAAGATTTAAAAATTTGTCATAGGCACCTCGGTAACCGATAAGGTCGACACCCAAGTCGTTATGTTCTCCATGCAGCAACAAATCAATAGAAATTCCGGAAATAACTTCATCTTGACTTATTGATGGTACTCCGGCTTCCATCAACGAGGCTTTTACTTCTTTGGCAAAAAGATCTCGAACATCGATTGATTCTTTATCTTCATAATGCACAAACGAAAAAAATCGTTCTAATAGTCCTCCCTTTGAAAGTCTTTTGTGATCAAATGAATGCACTACGTATTGCTTTGACTTTGCCCTACTTGTTGCCACATTCAACATGTTTTCCCTACTTAGATATGCGAACGAGCCACTCGCCGAATCGTTATCAACAGCTAAAGAAATAAAAACAATATCTCTCTCCTCTCCTTGAAACTCAAATGGGGTCCCAATTAAAAGATCATGACGTTCTAATAAGTCTGAATCCACTTGTTGAAGTACTTTACGCTTAAAAGCATCCGCTTGATTTCTAAATGGCGCAATTATTCCCAGTGAATTTGCAGTTCGCTTTTCCTTCTCTTTATTGTATATTTTCTGAATCCGATCTATGATGTATTCTAATTCTTCTTGGTTTGAGTTGTCTTCCTTTTGTTTTCCGTCAATCTTTATGAAATGAATACTGTTTTCGTTTCGGTGAGAACCGTGTGCTGTCATAACCTTAAGTCGGTTTCCATAAAAATAATCATTATTAAACCCGATAATTGAAGGTTGACTTCGGTAATGTTCTTCTAAAATTCCTTGATTGTTGGAATGAAGTGTCACAGCATCTGCCATGTCCAAAAGGCTATATTTTCTGTAATCGTAATAGGGTTTACGCTCAAGATTATATTGTTCTTTTGCGAATTGAATAAAGGTGTTGGGTAAAAAAGAGACATGATTCAGTTGTTTTGGATCTCCTGCAACTACCGCTTTTTTAGCTCTCTGCAATGCAGGTATTCCCAATGTTACCTCACACTGAGATGCTTCATCAATAAATACAAAGTCAAAAATCTCACTCTTCATGGGAATGCTCCGATTTAAATCAGTCAGGTTGACCAACCATATCGGTAAGATCTCAATCAACTTGCGAAAATCTACTTTTTCCCGATGTGAGTCATATGCAACACTGGTTCTTGCTACAAGGCTTTTTTGAAAATACGTGAGGTTGTTTTTTAAAACATCATAATTTTTGAATACTCGATAATCATGCTCCAGATTGACCAGACTCTTATTCACTTTATATCTTGCCTTATATAACGTTCGAAGTCGATTGATATCCCTCGCAATTTTATTATTCTTGGAAATTTTGAAATTCAAAAAGAAAAGATCCACTCGATCCAAAATAGACCTCTTTGATTGATATACAATTCTGCCGTAGTCTTCTTCAGCTTCAAGTTGTTTTACTATGCTTTTTTCCAACTTGTTTATAATCTCAAATTGTGCTTTCGCTCTTTTTCTTTGCGCCTTTATCTGTGCTATGCTTACCGAACGCACATTTTTCTTGCTCTTGAAATCTGCTATAACCTGCTTCAATTTTCTCACTTGACTTCCTAATCCTACACGTAGAATCAAGTCATCATTTTCAAATT
Source organism: Bacteroidota bacterium (assembly GCA_039194925.1). Taxonomy (GTDB): domain Bacteria; phylum Bacteroidota; class Bacteroidia; order Chitinophagales; family Saprospiraceae; genus CAJXUU01. Next base: position 27,073 of record JBCCVV010000023.1, on the reverse strand, counting down.
CTTGCTTTAGTTTTTTCTCTATTACGTCAAGTGCCTGATCCGTTTTTGCACAGATCAAAATGCTTTTTCCGGAACGTACGGCTTCCAGCGCCAACGACACCAATGTGAAGGTTTTTCCCGTCCCGGGTGGTCCGATCAGAACGGATAAACTGTTATTCTTTATGGATTCAAATATTCGATACTGACCATAGGAAAGCGTATAAGGCAACAACTTATAATTGAGGCTTAATTTATTAAAACCTCTATTGTTCGATGTGAATAATGCCCTTACAGGATCAGAATATACCTTTACAACATTCTGTTCCTTTAATTTGGTAATTGCTATCAAGTCTTCTTTGATGCCCCTGGTTTGCTTACTTTTTTTTACGATTCCATAACATAAAATACTTTCAATTGCATTTTCCTTTACTTCTTCTCCTGATATGATATTATATGGGATTTTATATTCATCAAAAACCGTCCAAATCTCAAGTAATAGTAATTTGGAAATCTCATTCCATTGACCCAAATCATACAATTTATCTTCAATCTCTTTAAGCTTCACCAAATCACCCTTTGTATAATTCTCTAGTGCGCAGCTATTGACAAATAAAGAATCAAAATTAATATTGATCGTATAACTGCCATCTTGGTATCCAATAATCGCATCATATACGAATAAAGGAATCATCTCTTTCTTATTCCGAATACCAAGAAAGTAAAATTTGAATTCCTTTTCTTTTCGATAGATTCGTAGTATATCTCTAGCGTCTATGGCATATCGCTTTTCCATAGGGTAACCGTATGTGAAAAACTTCAAATCTTCTCCAAGAAAGTCGGTGAAAAACATTTCAACATTATGCTCTCCGATTCCTTCTATTCGGGTATTCTTATTTTCTTGCTGATAACAATCTACAAAAAAGGATATTTGATTTTGAATTGATTTTAACTCGCTCATTTATTGTTGATTTTCAATCTTCCACAATCTCAGCCAACTCCATCCACAATTCTTCTTTTTCTTCAATTAAATCTTTTACTACAGCCAATTCTTTCGATAAGTCTGTAATCTGCTCTGGTGTAAGGCTTGAATCATTAAATGCTTCCGTAATCTTGGCCTTTTTAGCTTCTAGTTTTTCGATTTCCTTCATCACGCGGTTATAAGCCTTTCGCTGTTCAAAGCTGGCTTTCTGTTTTTCCTTTTTCTCTGCTTTCTGCTCATCAATCTGTACAGAAGGTTGATTTCTCGATTCTGTTTTTTTCCGGTTTCGATATTCCGTGTAGTTACCGTTAAAATCCTTGATCTCTCCATTGCCTTCCAAGACAAACAGATGGTCCACGAGTTTGTCCATAAAGTATCTATCGTGAGAGACGATAATCAAACAGCCCGGAAAGTCCATCAAATAACTTTCCAATACATTCAACGTAACAATATCCAAATCATTTGTAGGTTCATCGAGGATCAGAAAGTTTGGATTTTCCATAAGTACCGTGAGCAAATACAGCCTTCTTTTTTCACCTCCGCTCAGTTGCGAAACGTAGACCTGCTGCTGTGGCCGTGGAAACATAAATCGCTCCAGCAAAGATTCTGCTGTCAGTTTTAATCCTTTTTCCAGCGGTATAAATTCAGCGATATCGCGAATCACGTCAACAACTCTTTTATCTTCCGACAAATTCATGCCCGCTTGTGTATAATAACCGAATACAACCGTATCACCAATCACCACTTTTCCTCCGTCCGGTCTTAACTCTTTTGTCAGCAGTTTAAGGAATGTTGTCTTTCCTGCCCCATTCGGCCCAACGATTCCTACCCTCTCCCTTTTCTTAAATTTATAAGAGAATGAATTGACAATTTTAGTGTCTCCAAACGATTTCTGAATGGCATGTGCTTCCACGATTTTAGACCCCATTCTAGCCGCCTTGATGTGAATTTTCAATTCGTCATCTTCAATTTTAGTATGGGCCTTTTCTTTGATTTCATAAAATGCATCTACACGTGATTTCGCTTTTGTCCCTCTCGCTTTGGGCTGTCTCCGTATCCATTGCAATTCTTTGGCAAAGAGTTTCTTCGTCTTGTCAAGGTTTGCAGCCTCATTTTGCATACGTGCCGCTTTCTTCTCTAAGAAATCTGAATAATTGCCTCTATAAACGTAAAGATTACCTCGGTTGAGCTCAACGATCTCATTGCACACCCGCTCCAGAAAATAGCGATCATGCGTTACCATAAACAAGGTCAAATTTGAGTTTTGTAAGTACTCTTCCAACCACTCGATCATTTCCAAATCCAAGTGGTTTGTGGGCTCATCAAGAATCAGAAAGTCAGGCTCATCAATCAAGATTTTTGCCAACGCCACCCGTTTCTTTTGACCCCCAGACATAGAAGACACGGTCTGATCCAATTTATCCAATTTCAGTTTACTCAGCACTTCTTTAATTCTGACTTCAATATCCCATGCCTTCAGATCTTCAATAACCGTAATTTGTTCTTGAAGTTTTTCATCATCTTTCTCGAGTACCGCCATCTCATATGCCTGTATTGCCTTAATTGCAGGATTGTCACTATCCAAAACTGCTTCGAGCGCTGTTGCGTTTGGGTTCAGTAACGGTTCCTGCTTTAGATACGCAATTTTTAATCCTTTGGCAAAATGTATTTTAGCTGTTTCTCCTTCCGGAGCTTCTTCACCAGCTATTACCTTGAGTAAGGTAGTCTTTCCACTACCGTTTTTAGCCACCAAAGCGATCTTATCTCCCTTGCTAATGGATAGGTCTATTCCTTGAAAAAGAACTTTTTCTCCGTATGATTTACTGACGTTTTCGAGTAATAGGTATTGCATGGTGGCAAATATAGGCTTTTCGGGTTACACGGAGATTGGAGATTGCACCGAGAGTTTTTAGAGAAGACGCAGGGAAGCACCAAGTTTTTTTAATTGTCACAAAATGAGATAAAATTAGTTATAGATAAAAAATTGAAATGTGGAAGTATACTGAATATGACGAATTAACTTCGATAATTCTTGGAAGTGCTATTGAAGTGCATAAAGTTTTAGGACCAGGATTATTAGAGTCGACTTATCAAAAATGTTTGATTCACGAGTTAAAATTGAACCAAATTAACGTCGAATCCGAAATACGTCTACCGATTATTTATAAAGACATGGAATTGGACCACGGATACCGAATAGATTTACTTGTTGAAGGATGTATTGTTCTTGAGCTAAAAACTATTGAATCATTTTCCAAAGTTCATTATGCCCAAATACTTACCTATATGAAACTAGGTGATTATCCAATCGGATTCCTATTAAATTTTGATGTCAAGAAAATGAAAGAAGGAATAAAACGCTTAATTCTCTAAAAAAACTCGGTGCTTCCCGGTGCCTTCTTCATTCAAACTCGGTGAAACTCCCCACTCACTCCATCGTCTCCAAATACTCCCCCAACTTATCCAACGTCCCTTTAAATCCCGCTTCTAGTGCATCAAGCCCAGCTCTAAACGTCTTCAGTTCTGTTTCATTCGCCTCATATGCAGTAACTGAGATATGCATTTCCGTTTGTTCTTCTTTTTCTTTAAACGTAATCGAATTCATCATCTTGATAGGCCACGTGTCGCTTTTGGGGTGACGGACAGGAAAACCATTTTTATCGGCAAAGTAATTGAGAAATCGAATCATGTTTGGAGCATCAATTTCCAGATAGTCGAATACCCCGTGCATTTTGAAATCGGTAGACTCCAAACCATAAAAAAATCGTCCATTAACCTGAAAATCTAATTCACAAACCACAAGATCAAAAGGTGTACTGCCCCACCAATTGCATAAGTGTTTCTCTTTAGAATAAGCATCAAATACTTTTTGCTGTGGAGCACTAAATACTCTGTCTATTGTAAATTCTGGTTCCATTCTATCAATATATTGGATGAAAATAAAAATACACGAATTCTTTTGGACTAAGACAATTGCCGCTTCTTTTTGATAATAATTCTACCACAATAGAACTATTTCTATAATTTTTAGTCTCTGAAAATATACGTTTAAATCTCTTCTTTAACAACGATCAAAACCTACCTGGAAATAAGGAACTAAATACGTTCGTTATCTTTACTAATAATTAAATTGTGACTATCAATTTAAAACGGTGGCCGGAAGTAAGAGAGAAGCATTAATTAAGTTAATAAAAAATGTCCGGCCACCTTTTCTTAATTCCCTTCAGCCTCCTTTCCATTAAGCCTCCGGGTAAAAAAGAAAACGTAGTTTTGCCTTCCGACCCTTGGGAATTGTTGCATTAGTTCATTACTCTAATTACGTTTTGTTTTATAGAATTTCAGATGATTTAATCCTGTTTAGTACTTAATTAAGAATTTGCACATACTTTTTAAGAGTCTGTTGAGGATTTATCTAATTTTGTAAAGAGAAATCATACAGATGGCTAAGGGTATTAATCCAAATATAAAATTGAAAACACGCGCCTTGAGGACTGTAAATCAATACCTTGAAGGCATTCGAAATGGTGATCGATTTATATTAAGCGAAGTACTTACACTTATTGAAAGTAATAATTCTGAGCAACGATCCATCGGAGAAAGTGTGCTGAGCACCTTGGAGCAGACCACTCCTAACACGCTGCGACTTGGGATTACCGGAAGCCCGGGATCCGGCAAAAGTACATTTATCGAAACTCTTGGCAATCATTTTATTGAACTAGGCAAAAAGGTAGCTGTGCTTGCCATAGATCCCAGTAGCACCAAAAGTCAGGGAAGCATTTTGGGAGATAAGACCCGAATGCAATCGTTGTCAACCAATGAAAATGCATTTGTCCGCCCGACAGCCTCAGCCAATCGTCTCGGAGGTGTTGCTCAAGCCACAAAGGAGTCTATATCATTATGCGAAGCTGCCGGCTATGATGTCATTCTGATAGAGTCCGTTGGCGTGGGACAGTCTGAAACTGAATTAGCGGATTTGGTTGATATGTTTATCCTACTTCTTATCCCCGGTGGTGGTGATGGCGTTCAGGGAATTAAACGAGGTATCGTGGAATTGTCCGATATGATGATTGTCAATAAATACGACGGGGATCAAAAACTGTTGGCAGAAAAAAGTCGAAAAGAATTTGCATCGTCTATTTCATTGTTCCATCATGATTTGGAAGGATGGAGAGTTCCCGTTGCCCTTTGCTCCTCCCTGAAAAATATCGGTTTTGAGTCCGTGGTTGAGAAGATCAATTCCTTTGTTAACACTAGTAAAACGCATTCTTATTTTTTTGCAAAAAGAAATGATCAAGATAAAAAATGGCTCGCTCTACAGATTAAAAAAGTGTTAATCCACAAAGCCAACCAACTATTTGAAGTGGATGCCCATTTAACGACAAAGGAGGGCCCGAAATCGGTATTCAAACAATTACAAAAAATAAACGCTAAAATCAACGTTGATTTCGATGCCTTTATGAAACAAAAAAGAAACGATTGATACAAAAAATATTACATATAAATAAGGTGTTGGCCCTAAGTATCTTTGTGCTATTGAGTTCTTCTTTTGCTTTTAGCCAAGGGGATGCCATTTCTGAGAATACTGCACCTGAATTCATTTCACCCGTTGATCATACCCTTCGGTTGGCGGGATCTTTCGGTGAGTTGAGGTCCAATCATTTTCATGCCGGTATTGATATCAAAAGTAAAAAAGGAGAAGAAGGAGACACCATCAGAGCGTCTGCCAGCGGTTATATTTCAAGGATTAAAATTCAGAGAGGAGGATATGGACAAGTGCTATACATGGACCATCCCAATGGATATACCTCCGTGTACGCCCACTTAAAAGACTTTGATGAGACACTCAAGCAGTATATAAAAGATAAACAATACGAAAACCGGTCTTACGAAATTGATGTCTACCCCGAACCTCGTAAGTTTCAATTTCAACAGGGAGAACCTATTGCCCTGATGGGAAATACGGGCAGATCATACGGGCCACATCTCCACTTTGAGATTCGAAATACAAAGACTGAAGTTCCCGAAAACCCATATTTACATGGTTTAGGCCCGGAAGATACTCGCGCGCCATTACTTTATGCCGTTGAGGTCCACGGACTGGATAATGAGCATCGAAAAATATGGTCAAAATCACAATCTGTAAATTCTGGTAGCAATAATTCTGTACAGCCCTATACTTTTATAGTACCGGCCTGGAGAGCTGGATTTGCACTTCAGACCTTCGATCAAATGAATGGGGCCAACAATAAAAATGGGATATATTCCATCGAAATGTTCGTAGATGATAGCCTTTATTACAGCCATATTATGGATCGGGTTGGGTTTGATGTGAGCCATTACATCAACTCTCATATTGATTACGAAACCAAGAAAAAAAACAATCGATCGTTTACCAAATGTTATGTCGCACCTGGCAATAAGCTTACTTTTTATCCTGGTTTGGTCAATAATGGAGAAGTAAAGTTGTTTAAAGAAAAAGCTCGGAAAGTGGATTTTGTTATCAAAGATTTCAAAGGCAATACCAATACGTACTCCTGTTTTGTAAAACGCAGAGACGCTAAAGAGGGAGAGCTTAAAACAAAGACGTTTCAGAAGTACCTGAAATATGGTGAAGTCGCTAATGTAACTTTGGGGTCTTGTCGTTTTGTATTTCCCGAAAATGCATTAGACAAAAATACATTTATCACGTACGATGAATCCATTATTAATAATTTGCCTTCTTTTCAGATCAACACCTCTGCAGATCCATTATTTTCCTATCCTGGCGTAAGTATTCCCATTAGTGGCATAGATTCACATTACCTCGATAAGGTAATATTAGTAAATGAGGGCAAAACCTCATATGGAGGTCATGTAGAAAATGATAGTCTAAGAGTACGGTTTGGTAAATTCGGTAAATATGCTGTTCATATAGATACTATTCCGCCCACGATTGAGGTCGGTAGCTTCTTGAAAAATGCCAAAGGCAAACCTTTCTTCCGATTTGCTATTTATGATAATTATGACACCAGAGGCTATGCCCGAGATGTCAAATACGATGTTTTTATTGACGGAGAATGGATCATTTCCTCCTTAAAAGCCTTGGGAAATGTACTAATTGTTCCCCTTGATAATATCCATTCTGGCGAACACGCCTTAAAAATAAGAGTGGAAGACCATTCTAAAAACGTGCGCACCTGGGAACGAAAATTTATCAATTAATTGTATGGGTTCGAATACAGCTTATTGGTAAATCCGTACATTTGCATCCACAACTAATCATTCAACATGAAAGTTCTTCAAACTGCAGAACGTGTTTCCAATGAAAACATGTCGGACAACTACGTCTTTCAACGCTGTCTTCTGGCTTATATAGAAGCAGCAAAAATGATCTCCGGCGATGTGCTCGAAATTGGAACCGGTGAAGGGTATGGAATAAAATACGTGGCTCCAAAAACGGATTCATACCTCACATTGGACAAACGACCCGTGGAGATAGACCCAAAGCAAGACAATGTTTCGTTCAGACAAATGGTCGTTCCGCCACTGAAAGGAATAGAAGACAACAGTTTTGACTATGTGTTAAGTTTTCAGGTGATTGAGCACATTGAGGAGGATGAAAAATATATTTCTGAGATTCATCGCGTATTACGACCTGGAGGAAAATTCATTGTGACCACGCCAAATAGAAAGATGAGTATAACCAGAAATCCATGGCACGTTAGGGAATACCTGATCCAAGAATTGGATACAATGCTCAGCAAGTATTTTTCTTCTGTTGATACAAAAGGTGTTTATGGGAATGAAAAAGTCATGGAGTACCATAAAAAGAATGAAGCTTCTGTACGAAAAATTACCCGTTTTGATATTTTTAATTTGCAGTACCGATTGCCTCGTCAATTGCTTCAAGTTCCGTACGACATTCTAAATCGAATAAATCGAAAAAAGCTTCTTAATGAAAATAAAAGCCTGGTATCAAATATTCATCACAGTGACTTTTCAGTTCAGGAAGCTAAAGAAGGGTGTCTAGATCTTTTTTATATTGCAACCAAATAATAGACTCCTGATTAACCAGATATTCTAACAACTATTTACTAATACGCGTGAAGAAAAAATACTTTTTAAGTATTGCATTTATTTTTGTCATTTCCCTTTTCTATTCGAGATTCATGATCTCTGTTTGCATGATTGCACTCACTGTTTTTGCCATCATAGAAGCTCGTCAAAACACGCAATTTACATTAAAAGCCTTTTTGAACGATCGATCTTTTGCCGGTCTTAGTTTGGTATTTATCGCCGTGGTACTCTCAGGAATCAATTCTGCCGATCAACAGCAATGGCTTCTGCAAGTGAAATTGAAATTACCGTTTCTTATTCTGCCATTTGCTTTTTTTGTTTTTAGACCTTGGATTGACGAAAAACTTCATAAATGGGTTCATTACGTATTTATTGCAACGGCCTTTTTAAGTACGTTTGATGTGATTTTCACATTCTTAACCGACAAGGAAACGATCATCGAAGGATTGGGAAAAGGAAAATCTATCCCCACTCCTTTAGATCATATTCATTACAGCATAATGGTTGCTTATGCGGTAGTTGCGTCCTCCATACTTGCAATCGTGGTCTCGAACAATAGGAAAAAATGGGCCTTGTTTTTAACGTCTGCATACTTGTTTGCGTTTCTGCATTTTTTATCCGTACGCACAGGACTGGCATTGGCTTATGCGGGAATCTTGTTAACCCTTATTTGGTTTGTAGCTACCAATAAAAAATATCTGCTTGGCTTGGGAGTTGCAGCCTTTCTGGTGGCTATCCCGTTTGTCGCCTATCAGACTGTTGCTCCTTTTAAGAAAAAAATCAATTACATGATGTGGGATTTGAAACAGTACAAAAAGGGAAAGGGCAATAGCTACTCTGATTCAGAACGATTGATGTCGTACGAAATCTCATTCGAACTGATAAAAGAAAGTCCCATATACGGTCATGGCATTGGAGACTTGAGTCCTATAATGACTGAAAGACACAAAGAGAAATATGGGCAAAAAGACAAGTACATCTACCCACATAATCAGTATTTATATATTCTGACTTCTATGGGGATCGTTGGTGCTTTTTTCTTTTTTTATGGTTTATTTACACCTCTTTTATACTCCAACAATAGAAATATCTTTTTGGCGACCATTTTTGTATTGATGTTGATTTCATTCCTGGTAGAAAACACAATTCAACGTGCAGTGATTACGGGGTTCTTTTTATTTTTTATTCTCTTGAACCTTTGTTTGCCAGCCACAAAAGAAGCTGATCATTAAGAGATTAAGCATCCTACGCGTGTTGTCAATTAATCTGATTTCTAACGTACATCCTTCACTTTCATGATTTTTTCTTTTCTTTGTCCCAACGAATTACTTCGATAAACCCAAATCACATTAGATAATTACGAAACTTTTAAAACAACAAAACATGAAAAACTTACTTTTACTGGCATTCCTATGCATTGCCTGTACCGCAAATTCACAAACTGAAATGTGGAACAAAAAGGTATCGAAAGGTGCTTTTATGACTCAATTGGAAGACGGCAAGATCTTTCTCAAGGATAAAACTACAATAGCACTCGTCAGCAATGTCACTGGAGAGGTGGAATGGGAAAATAAAGTGGCTACGGAAGATAATCCTCGATTTCTTGACAACTTGCCAATTATGTACTTCGAAGGCAAGTCTTATGCTGTAATCGACGCTACCACTGGATTTGTGATCGATGAAAGCAAGCAGAAAACGGCAATTTTGAATATTTCCTATTATTGGGATGAAGGACGGGCTATTATCGAAATGGATCGAAATAAAAACCTCCATATCCTGAATATTGACCTAAACGATGTGTCCAAATCATGGAATTCCAAAATTGGCCCTGTGCAAAAAGCAGTATTTGGCCTCGTATCACGCGAAAGCACCAATCAACCCGAATTGACCAACGACGGCTCTGTTGTATTGGTTGATAAAAAATTCATTTCTATCGTAGATCCAAACGGAGCAATCAAAGAAAGAATCGAATACAATAAGAAACTAAAAAAACAGGGATTTAACCGGGAAAAAGGTATTCTTTACGTTTTAGAGGACAACAAAAAACTTCATTTTATTGACGTAACAACTGGCAAAACGAATGCTACCAAAGAGATGAAGGAAGATAAACTTATGCTCAATGTCCTGGGAGATGGTTCTACAGTCAACGTAGTTCAGAAAAAAGAATTTATCATTCTGGATGCTATTACAGGAGAAGAAAAAGGGAGACATCAGTTCAAAGATAAAATCAAGCAAGTATACATCGATGTAGATCATGGAGGTCTATTTGCTCTGTCGAAAAAAATGATTGCAGAAATGGACCAGAACTCAGGAAAAGTCAAAAAGGAAACGACTTTCGAAAAGGATTTCAACAACATCTACAAGGTCTATGACAAAACGATCATAAGTGGTCATTCGGGAGCAAGCCCCATTGACCTAACCAGCTTAAAACTGGAATACCGTAAATTGCCCAATATTCCTCCTGTCCATGACTATATCGAGATGGGAACTTACGTTGCATATACCTACCAGATACAAGACAAATTCTCCCTTAATGTTGTGGATACCAAGGGTAAGGTTGTTTGGGACAAGTCGTTTTCATCTCCTACCCCTCCTTCTTTGGATGTGATTGGGAATGGGTTGTTAATGGTGAGTAGTTCCGAAGCAAGTTATCTGTCTTTTAGTGAAGGAAAATCAAAATGGAAAGAGAATGTTAAAGTAGATCCATCATTTACATATGGTATTGATGAGAAAACAAAAGACATGTATATGTATTCAGATAAACGTCTCTATATTTTTGATTATTCGTCAGGGGCGATTTCGAAATCCAAGGAAAAATTCAAGTTCAAAGATTTTGATTATGAAACACAACAACCACAATTGTTGGTATTACCCGATGCGGTATTTCTCAAAGGATCAAATACTGTTTTTGTATTGTCTAAAAAAGGAGAACTCGTGCATAAAAACACATACAGCCGAGTAAGTAGTGGTTCGACTTTTTTGAAATTAGCCAATGCTGCGGTTAATGTTACGACCATCGCTTCTGGAAATGCCCATAAGGTGATGACCGTATACAATGAGGATGGAAGTGTCGCATACAAAGGAAGTATGGTTGATAATATAAATGATAGTTGGGACTACGCAGAAGGATTAAAAGACGAACGTCGCGCTAAGCAAAATAGGAGTTCGAATGCTTATCCATACGTATTTACAAAAATGGACAGTGGAAAGCGTGGTCTTATTTTCATCAATCCTACCAATGGTGATGAACGTTTTTCCGTTCTTTTAGACGAAAAAGACCCAAACTATATCGTAGATGATATTGATGGTGTCCTTTTTCACTTAAGCAAAACTTCGTTGAAAGCTTATGATGTGAAATAAAAAATTATAATCTTATTCAATCATTGAAAAGCCAACATTTCAAACTTAGGAGTGTTGGCTTTTTAATTCTTTTTGTTCTTTAATTATCCTTTTCTTTAACAAATCAATAAAACACAAATTACTACTCAAAGCGTTTAACTAATACTATGATGCTACCAACAAAAGTGAAAAACGCTTTACTGTTCTGCCTCTTTCTATTGCCTTTCTTTTCATTTTCACAAACAGAGCTTTGGACGAAAAAGGTTAGAAAAGATACCTATATGACGCAACTTGAGGATGGAAAAATATTTCTTAAGGATAGACAAAACATCAAGGTGTTGGATCATATGAGTGGTGCGTTGATATGGGAAAAAGAACTTGCAACTAAACAGGAGCCCTTATTCTTGGAAAATTTGCCCATCGTTATTTTTGAGGGTTCTCCTTTTACAATTTTAAATGCCTCCAATGGAACGGTACTTGACAAAAGTGAAGAAAAAACGAGAGTAGCAGAAGTATCCTATTTCTGGGAAGAGTCCAAAGTTATTGTGCAGCTATCTCGCAACGATATACTTGAAGTTCTTTGTATTAATCTAGAAGATCTTTCGCTTTCCTGGAAGTACAAAATTAACCTTGTTGATAAAAGAATTTTAAGAAATCCAATACTCCTTGAAAATGGATTTTTAGCACTTGTGGATAAAAATTTTGTTGCACTCATCGATTCCACCGGTTCCAATCCTAGTCTATTTCGTTTTAAAAAGAGAATCCGTTTCCTTGGGGTAAATCCTAACCTCGACATGGCTTATGTTCTAGAGGATAAAAAGAAATTACACTTTTTAGATTTGAAAAACGGGAACAAAAATGCTGAATTCGAATTTGAAAATAAAAACAGTACGATACAGATTCTGAAGGATGAAGCCACTATTGGTATAGCTTATAAAAATATGTTGTGGGTGCTGGATGGCGTGCACGGTATCCAGGTTGGAAGTCAGGAATTTGACCATGATATTAAACGGTTTTATAGAGACGTAAAAAGTGGACAGTGTTTCGTTCTGGTTGGCAGGAATTTAATTGAAGTTGACCCCAAAACGGGTGTAATGATACGGACGACCAATTTCGATTATTCATTTACCGATATGTATAGAGTATATGAAAAGGTAATTCTGAGTGGACGGTCCGGTTTAAGCCCTATTGACCTCGAAACACTTGAATTGGAATTCAAAACCCTGGCCGATATTCCTCGTGTTCAGGATTACGTAGAAACGGGAAAATACATCTGCTATACCAATCAATCGGGTTCCAAATTTCATTTAATTGCTGTAGACCAATATGGCAATATCGGTTGGGAAGACTCATTTAGTAGCGCTGCAATGCCTTCCATAGATGTAATTGAAAATGGTATCTTAATCATGAACGGCAAGAAAGTGCGATACCTCAACGTAGAAGATGGAACTTCCATTTGGGATCAAAAGGTAGATATTGATCCTTCGTTTACTTTTGGCATTGATGAAGATACCAATGATCTTTACATGTACTCCAAAAAACGATTGTACAAATTTGATTATTCTACAGGTGCATTATCGAAATCCGAACAGAAAATTAAGTTTGATGATTTTGATTACTCTCAACAGCAACCTCTAATACTCGTCTTACCAAACAGCATATTCCTCAAAGGATCAAATACAATCCATGTGGTCAATAAATCCGGAGAACAAATACTTAAAAAGTCCTATCCGAAAATAAGCAACGGGTCCACTTTCTGGACGATTGCAAGTGTGTTGGCAGCCGTTGCCACCATTACAACAAATGATTTCGATATGGTCAATATCTATACGGATGTCATGTATGAGAGCGACTATCAAGCCTCTCGCAGTAAATTCTCTCGTCGTATGCAGCAAAACAGAAGCTCCTTTAGATTTCCATATGTGTATACAAAAAATGGAAAAGGTAAAAAGGGACTCATGTTTTTGAATCCAACGAGTGGAAAAGAGCGATTTTTTCTTTTAATGGAAGAAAATGAACCCAACTACATCGTTGATAATGTAGATGGAATCTTGTTTTATATGGATAAGAATAAAGTGTATTCCTATTCCATTAATTAAGCCAAATGCTCAACTTTATCAGTTTTTTGAAACTACAACAAACGGTTTACTAATCACCTCTCCTTCATACATTGCATTAAGAAAGTAATTGCCACTTGGTAATGTTGAGATATCAATTCTTTGATCATTCTCAATATTCTCTATGGTTGAAATCGCAGTATTGATTCCATTACTATTTGATATCCAGGCTTTTTCGATTTTACCGCTACCTACAACCTGTATATCCAAATATGAAGTTGCAGGATTTGGAAAAAATAAAATAGCATCTGCGTTTACCGATTCAGAAGTTCCTACATTTTCATCAAAGGTATAGGTAAACATAGAGCGTCCATAGGTCGCTACCAACAATTGATTTAACGGTTCATGGTAATCTAGATCGGTTATGATTAGATTGGGAAGTTCGCTGCTAAGTAATTGCCACGAATCGTCTTCATTGTAAATAAATACGCCTAAATCGGATGCCACTACGATTTCACCTGTTTTTGGAATAATAAGTAAATCATTTACTGGTACCTGAGGCAAACCATCGCTCATAGATATCCATTCCTTTGTTTCATAATCCATTTGATAAACATATCCGCTGTTTTCTCCATATCGATAACCCGAAAAGGTTACATAAATTCTGTTTTCAATTGTAGGATGATGGTTTACGCTAGTTACCCACCTAACTGGCAATTCATCAGAAAGTAGCTCCCACGATTCACCCAGATCATTGGTAATCCAGACATTTCCATCATCGGTACCCACTAAAATCTGATCGGAATTAAAAGGAGAAACACTTATTGATGTCAGAGTCCCAAAAGGGTTAACTCCTGAATATGGACCATTGCTAAGATCTTCACTGATTTTTGACCACGTCAATGCTCTATCTGGACTTCGATATAAATGATTCGATCCGTAATACAAAATTTCCGGATTATTTGGATCAAATACATAGGGCGTATTCCAGTTTTTAGGTTCCTGCCAGAAAATACCTATTGTCGCACTCATAAAATTATTACCACCTGTTTCCGAGCGACGAAAGTTGCCATATTGAGAGGATACATATACGTAGTTATTGTCGGTAGGATCAACCAAGGGTGTAAACCCATCCCCTCCATTTATACGATGCCAATCATCCACGGATGCTGTTAGCGTTCGAATCGTTCCATTGTCCTGAGTACCTCCGTAGATTCTTGTTGGCTCTAAAAAATCTATTTCACATCGATAAAATTGGGTAATGGGTAGGTTTTCAAATTTCCTAACGATTAATCCTCCATTATCACTATAATATACTCCACCATCATTTCCAACATAAACACGATCTGGATTATTCGGATCGATCCATACTTCGTGTTGATCTACATGTACCCATGGAAAAAAACTATCCCAGGAAGAAGCCCCGTCACAACTTTTATTCATTAGGTAACCGACATGATATACAATGTCTTCATCTGTCGGATGAACTTTTATTCGACCAAACCAGTACATAAAAGATACGGTTGTAATATTTTCATAGCTTTTTTGTTCCCAAGAGGACCCTCCGTTGGCCGTTCTATAGATTCCATTGAGCTCTCCCGAAGGTTCCGTAATTGTAGCATACAGTACATCGGGATTAGACGGTGCCAATGCCAATCCTATTCTCCCCATATCACTTGTTGGTAACCCTACAGTAAGCTCTGTCCATGTATCTCCCCCATCTTCTGATTTAAATATTCCACTTGTAGGACCTCCATAGGTTCTATCGTACAATAGGCGTTCTCTCTCCCAAAGTGCCGCATATACAATATCCGGATTGCCTGGATCAATAACCACATCAATACCTCCCGTCTTTGAAGAAGAATACAATACATTTTCCCATGTCACGCCTCCGTCCTGGGTACGAAATATTCCTCTTTCTTCATTCTCGGAAAACAAATAGCCCATAGCCGCAACAAAAACAATATTGTCATCTATCGGGTCAATGGCCACTCTTCCTATACTTCCTGCTTCCTGCAAACCTACATTATTCCATGTATTGCCACCATCGGTGGATTTGAATACACCTTCTCCATCATAAACAAGCGATCCTCCTCCCCCATTTGCTTCACCAGTACCCACATATAAAACCTCCTCATTGGTTGAGGAAATGGCCAAATCTCCAATGGACAAGGTAATTTCATTATCAAATATTGGAGTCCAGTTGCTTCCATTATCTGTTGTTTTGAACATTCCTCCTGAAGCTGCACATACATACAAAGCAGTACTCGTTCCTTCTATGTCAACAATTCGACCGCCAACATTTATGGGACCCACATTATTCCATTCACCTCCTCGGGTCGATGATTGCCCTTTCATCTTTTGTTTCAGTGCAAAACCTTGGTGATAGGCCTGTTTGTCTATCTTACCATGAGGATAAGAACGCTGGAGATACATATAGTCTGAGGGATATTTATTTTTATCTTTCAACTTCTCATATCGATCTGTATGCGTATTCGAACAGGATATCAAAAAGAGAAGGATAAGCAAAAAGGAATAATTAGTATTGATCTTCATTGTCAGAGAAAATTGAAAATTAGAACTACTGCTATTTATGGATTTACTCGGTAAAGAAATCAAAATGAGCGTGATACAATATACACAAAAGATAAACGAGCAGCGATCAAAGATATTTTCTTCACTTTATTTCTTCTAAGACACGACAATTGGGAATAGTTTAACTCTCTTTTTTTGAACTGTTTGCAGCATCTCTACCTGTAAACACAGCCCAATTCCTCACCATGGCCAATTCTGAATAATCAATCGTAAAAGGAATGATGTCTCGCAATTCAGCTGAGGATTTATCGGGATTATCTTCAATACATTTCCATGCCGTCTCCACTTTTTGCATATCCATAAATTTGTCAATAGATACTTTCCCCTCTTTTACCCATTTGCTCATGTGTGACTTGATGGTACCTACGACCAAACTTCTTTCCTTTGCGATTTCCTCAAGTGACTTTCCTTCATTCCACATTTCCAAGGTGATTCTTTGCGTCTCTCCTTTTTGTCGTTTTGGCTTTTTGACCTCTTTCTTATTGGGATCAAAAAGAACCACTCGTTTGTATTTCGGTTCAGTCGAATAAATTTTACTTCCTCTATAAGGCATTGAATATAAGGTGTTGATGTAATTCCAAATGTGGCTTATCAAGTCTTTTACACCGATTATGTATTTTCGGGTACGAGGCTTCACCATGTATTTCCTACGATGATCGTCCAATGGTTTTATCAGTTTTTCATGGACTTCCTCCGTAAAGTAGGTAATCCCCTTCTCCCCTCTATCTTTTATTGAAGCAAGATCGTTTGCCTGTAGCAATCCCGCAAGTTGTCTCTCGAATTTTACCGCAGTAGCCTGTAGGCCTTTTGCTATGTTTTTTAACTCTCTGGCAAGTATAAAAACATCTGCCTTTTCCGGTATATTGATATCTACAAGCCCTTCCTCCCAAACTTCCAAATGATCAACAATCTTTTCCAAATCAAAACACTTCCTAAGTTGTAAATCTTCGTATTCCTTTTTAGCATTTTCCAAAACCTCATTTACATTTGAAGGAGGAATAGAAGCTTCATAATATGCAGTAACCCTACTATCAGTAATTATATTTTCAGGACGAATCATAGAAGAGAGCGTCAATCCGTCCAAAGACCGACATCGACTGAGGGCCACATACAATTGACCCGGAGCAAATGTATCTTCCAGATCAACTATAGCATGATCAAAAGTTAAACCCTGACTTTTATGTACGGTAACCGCCCATGCTAATTTTAAGGGATACTGCTCAAATGCCCCTACTTCTTCAGGTTCTATTTCATTGCTGGCTTCATTCAATTTGTATTTAGTATTTTTCCACTCTATTGGCTCTACTAATAGAGTAGAGTCCAGGTCTTCACAACTTACATAGATGCCATCGTTGGTTTTTGACTCTACGGTTCCTATTTTTCCATTGTAATAAAGACCATCAGCATGGTTTCGAATAAACATTACCTGAGCGCCTTTTTTTAATACAATTTTTTCGTTCGTAGGATAAGAAGACTCGTTAAACTGTCCAGTGATCTTGGCTTTAAGAACAATTTCTTTAGTCTCTAACCTTGTTAGTTCCGTTTGATTAATTGCATCTGCTTTTCGATTATGGGTTGTAAGGGTTATCGTTTCATTTGCTTTTGTTTTATGATTAAAGTTTTCGTTGAGTCGATTGATATCTGATTCGTTTCGAACTCCATTTCGGATGTTGTTAAGAATAGAAATGAATGCTTCATCCTCTTGTCTGTAAATCGTCTTTAATTCTATCGTTAACGCTTTGGAATGTTTCCAGGCCGCACTCGAAAAGAAAAATGGAGTTTTATAATATCGACTAAGTGTTGGCCAAATAAAGTCTTTAACCACTGGAGCCAATTGAAACAAATCACCAATGACCAAAAGTTGTACCCCGCCAAATGGTCGTTGATCTTTTCGCAATCTTCGCAACGTGAAATCTACCGCATCCAACAAGTCAGCACGCACCATACTGATCTCATCAATCACCAATAGTTCTAATTCTTGTAGTAGTCGTCTTCGCTCCTTTCGAATCTTTTGTACAGCTACCAATCCATTTCGATTGATGAAATGGTCTCTATCTATATAATCATTTGAAGGGATAAAGGACTTGGTGGGCAATTGAAACATGGAGTGTATGGTCATACCTCCTGCATTTATAGCAGCCACCCCTGTCGGCGCCACCACAATAGATCTCTTATTTGTTTTTGTAAGAATTTCTTGCAGTAACGTGGTTTTCCCCGTACCAGCGCGACCTGTAAGAAATACATTTCGGTTGGTATACAGAACAAATTGTTCCACCAGGTCTCGCTCTTTATTAACGGTCTTCATTGTATCCTAATCTGTGGATTGAATTTTTAGCTCAATGGCTTCTTTGACATATTGATTTAGCGTTTTGCCTTCCAACAGTGCCCTTTCGTAAGCTTTTGAATGCAGCTCAGGATTAACGCGTACATTAAAACTTCCTTTGAATGATTTAAATACAGATTTTCCGGCCTCTTTGCACAATAGAACATAATCTTCAACTGCTTCGATAAATGCATTTTTAAGATCCGAAACTGAATTTCCTTCAAAGGTTATTAAATCGTTTATTCCTTCAATTTTTCCATAGAAAATTTCATCCTCTGAAGAAAAATGTACAGAGCCAATAAATTCCTTATATCTCAGTCTATCTTTCATAATAAATTTAATCTTTGAAGTTCAGAGATTATATACTTTCTAACGTATTTGTTGATTTGGTTACTCGGGTGTGGTTTATGAAGTCTAATAACATGTTTTGTTTTTGAATGGATAAAAGCTTTTCTTGAACCAGAAGTATTACCTGTCTTCTTTTCAAGGTATCCTAACGTGTACAATAAATTTTCAAGTTCTTTATATGTAAATTGAACCCTTAAGTCGGGTAATTTTAATATTACATTATCAGTCTTAGACATTTCAAAGATAGGTTGAAATTTCAAGCCTTGCAACTATTTTTTAGTTACAAATAATTTGTTTATCACTACTATAACCTAGAATTGCACTTTTTGTGACCAACCTAGTTCTCGTTGTTTATCAATTAATTGGAAAATCCACTTGTCCTACCATTGATATAATTTAAGATACCCTTACCATAAATGGATAAATAATATGCTCATGAAATATGAACACAGATTTTTGAGTTGGTCAATTCGGTAGCGTTCTTCAATTACTACCTGCCCATATGCACCAACAATACCGATACATCTGAAGGTGAAACCCCACTTATCCGACTTGCCTGACCAATTGTACGTGGTTGAATCTTAGTTAGTTTTTCACGAGCCTCTGCCGAAAGCGATTGTAACTTTTCGTAGTCAAAAGAAGATTTGATAATTACTTCTTCCAGGCGATTCATCTTATCGACCATCTCTTGTTCTTTGCGAATGTATCCTTCGTATTTCAGACCCACTTCAGCCAGGTTTACTACTTCTTTTGAATATTTACTCAGTTCGGCGTGTAGCCCTGGCAATTCTTTTTGCATATCATCAAGAGAGATGTTTGGGCGCATCAATACGCTATGTAATTTCACTTTTTGACTCAATGGTTTTGAGTTTTGTCGTTTGAGATATGCATTTATTTCATCGGGAATAACACTTGTTTTACGCACATATTTATCGATGGATTTGACCTCTTCATTCTTCTCATTCACCCTATCCAATCGCTCCTCCATATTTTGCATACCCAATTTTGTTGCGATAGGTGTCAATCGAAGATCCGCATTATCCTGTCGGAGTAGAATTCGATACTCAGCTCTGCTTGTAAACATTCTATAGGGTTCATTGGTACCTTTGTTTACCAAATCATCGATCAATACACCGATGTAGGCTTCCGATCTTTTCAAAACAAACGGATCTTGTTCCGAGTGCTTAAGATGAGCATTGATTCCTGCCATCAATCCTTGACATCCTGCCTCTTCGTATCCTGTAGTTCCATTGATTTGCCCGGCAAAAAACAGATTTTCAACCAATTTGGTCTCTAACGAAATCTTCAACTGCGTCGGAGGAAAATAGTCGTATTCGATGGCATACCCCGGACGGAACATTTTCATGTTTTCAAAACCAGGAACCTTGCGCAGTGCATGATATTGTACCTCTTCTGGCAGGGAAGATGAAAATCCATTCACATAAATCTCACAAGTATTCCAACCTTCTGGTTCCACAAATAATTGATGTCGGTCACGATCTGCAAATCGATCTATTTTATCCTCAATCGACGGACAATATCTTGGTCCCAATCCTCTAATCCGACCATTAAACATCGGAGATCGATCAAATCCGGTTTTTAATTCCTCATGAACTTCAGGACTGGTATACGTAACGTGACAAGGCAACTGATTATCCGGCCTTTCCGATTGGATAAACGAAAACCTACCCATGTCTTCATCCCCGGGTTGTGTTTCCATTTTCGAATAATCAAGCGTACGACCATCCACTCTTGGTGGTGTACCTGTTTTCATTCTGCCACTTTCAAAACCTAATGATTGCAATTGTTCCGTAATGCCTTTGGCTGCCCTCTCTCCAGCCCTTCCTCCTCCAAATTGCTTCTCACCAATATGAATGAGTCCGTTCAAGAATGTACCATTAGTCAGCACCACCGTTTTGCCTTCTATTTCAAGTCCGATACCTGTTTTCACTCCACAACATCTTCCATCTTTAACTACGATACCCGTAATCATTTCCTGCCAAAAATCGATGTTTTCATTGGCCTCGAGCATCTCTCTCCATCTCGCAGCAAACATCATTCGATCACTTTGTGCGCGAGGACTCCACATAGCAGGACCTTTGCTTTTATTGAGCATTCTGAATTGGACCATGCTGTAGTCGGTCACGATCCCCGAATATCCACCCAATGCATCAATCTCTCTGACGATCTGCCCTTTGGCTACTCCGCCCATAGCCGGATTGCATGACATTTGAGCTATCGTATTCATGTTCATGGTCGCTAAAAGTACTTTCGAACCCATATTCGCCGCTCCTACCGCCGCCTCACAACCTGCATGACCGGCACCAACTACTATTACATCATATTTTGGAAACATCTCTTGTGTTTTGCTGTATTATGACCGAATTCCTAAAAAAAAGAGCCTATGCTATAAGCAGTTGGCTCTCTAAAAAGTTGCAAATATACGCGATAATCGATTGAATCGCAAACACTTGTTATTTCATTTCATTCCTCTTTTTCTTCAGATCCTCTTCTAGGATTCTCCGCATTAATAAGGTATCTGGGAGC
This sequence comes from Bacteroidota bacterium, assembly GCA_039194925.1. GTDB lineage: Bacteria > Bacteroidota > Bacteroidia > Chitinophagales > Saprospiraceae > CAJXUU01. The sequence continues at coordinate 5,850 of JBCCVV010000023.1, read as the reverse complement.
TTCCGTATCCCCCAGCAAAATGATACCATCGAATCTTTTTGACGGTACAAAGTTTACTTTACCTCCCGCTTCTAGTTCGTATCCAAAAATCGTTTGGTTAATCCAGTTTGTATTTTCCGCGTCGTATGGAGGTAAATCAAGAAATACATTTTTACCATAATCTTTGTCGATCTTGGCCTCAATGTATGATGGATCTTGAATATTGAAGTTGCTTGTCTTTTTCGCACTGGTTTGGTAGATATGTCCTTGTTTGGCATACATACCGAGTGCGTAATACTTGTCTTTGTATTTGTCTTTGAGGTAATGTCCCAGCCATCGGTTATTATCACCCTCTCCTGAAGCTTTTTCGATATGTCCGTTATGTCCCCACAAAATAATTTTAGTCCTAGGGTATTCATTTTCCAGGATATGAAAAACAGTTTCTGCCATAAGGCTATCTCTAAGTGCTAGTCCTCTGGTATAGGTTTCACCAAATTTATAATCTACTGCCTTCTCAAGAATAGAAAGATAGCGTTCAAGTATTTCAACTTCTTCATCGTCTACGATTTCCAACTCTTTGATATCTTCTCTACTTTCTTCGAGAATAGACTGTGCAAAATCTATGGCATTTCTATAGCTATCCATGTATGTTTGCCATTGTACCCCATCATCCAATACATCAAATGTTTTATTGTAATCAAACAAACCACTTCGAATAGAATCCTGGATCACCTTGGGTTCGAGTCGGCTTATAACATGCATCAATCGAAATCGAAATGCGAGACCAGACACCCTTGGATCCATTCCGGCAAGCTCCAGTTGATTTAATGAATCTGTATTTTCACTTATGTATTCAAAAAGTGGTAACATCTGCTCACTTCTTAAATTACCGGAAACTGTACCATTTAACAGCTGCTTGGCAGAGGACAGTTCTCTGTTGTACCAGGCAATGCTTACATCGCCATATCCTGCTTCCATAACCAAGACATCATAGTCTAGCTCTTGGTGAAGATATTTTACCAAATTTCCCTTCAGCGTGTGCATCGATCCAAACCCATGAGAAGACTCACCCAGAGCTATAATACGTATATCCTTAAGCGGCTCTTTCAAAAATGCAAAGCTCTTTGACGCAGGATCAAATTGTGAAGCGGTGAATTTTTTCTGCGGTTTTTGGCAACCCGCCAAAAGCATCAACAGTGTGAATAATACAATACTTATATACTTAGTTGTCATACGTTTTATGATGGCAATAATGTGTCAATAATAGATTTGGCAGTAATAAAAATTACTTCTCTGCCTACAGAAGTCATAGGGCTGGCATCATCCAATTCCAAGGTGTCCTCTACAAAGGCCAATAGGTCCTCTTGATCATAACCGTCAAAAAATACAGTGACTCTGTCCCTAAAAGTTCCTTTGGGTTGTTCTTGAAACAATGTCCAATTCTTCTCTTCGTTTTCACTTACTAATTTATCTGATAGTTGAGGGATGATAAAATCGCTTTTTTCAATAGCAGCATATATGATCAGTACGATGTACCACAAAATGTCTTTTTCTTCTTCCAAAAGAATATCGATGCTTTCCTGGCCGATAAATGCCAACAAAGCCGGTTGGGTTTCCATGATATTGGCCAAGGTTTGTATATAGGCCTTTTCATCATTTTCATAATGCCCAATTACCTCCTCAATTGCTGATTCTGATATCATTTTTGCGAATTAGAGTGCAAAAATAGGATTAACCTTCATTATTCATGTAATTCAAGCATAATTATCCGATGATGTATCAATGGTCATTCTAACTTCATCAATTTAAATTACAATTCATCTTTCTATACCCTAGAATAAGATTGATTAATCATCTGGTTATACCAACAAAATAGTTCTCTTTTCGGATCAAAATTTGTGAAGTTTGGGATTAATAAAACGGAGAGTAACTACTTTAATCAGATGGCGGGATACCAACATTCACATTTTGATAAAAGTGTCTTGATATTTATTTATTCTCCCTTCTTTTATGACATAATGATACATACCGGATGAATATTGCTCTAAGTTGATCTGTGTCCACCTGCTCTTTAACTTTTGTTGAAATATCTCAACTCCCAGATTGTCATATACAACAAGTTTTAAACTTGGGCTCCAATAATCTCGTATTTCTATTTGTAGATTTTCTCGTACTGGATTTGGATACAGAATCACCTGATTCTCATTCAACTTTCCATCTAAGGTATTCGTTACACCCAAATATAAGGTCTTACAGTATTTCGAGCTTTCAATACCCCTACTTATCGTTAGACATGCGTTATATGCGCCTGCTTTTTCATATTCGTGATAATATGGCTTTTTGCCATCGTATGTTGTACCATCCCCAAATTCCCATAACCATGTCTCAGGGTCCGTGTAACTCACATCTGTAAAGCGTACATTCAGATAGTTTAATGTATCTGATTCATACCTGAATTGTGCTTCCAGATATTTCTTTATTCCTAGTGTATCACATTCACTTCCTACCTTTGGTCCCATCCTATAATGTGGAAAATTAGGTATTGAAGTATGATTTTCGGTAGGCATCATTATCTTATGTTGATTTACAACCGCTTCCATACCCTCTTCATCCGGGTATTCAATAACATGCACAAATCTGTTGGAACCTGCTGGTACAGAATATATTCTACCGTCTGGCGCTAAGGCCATAGATCCGAAAAGCGTTGGAAATTCATGAGATTCTTCCGTATATTGAAATGTAAAGCCATCATTCTCGGCTATTATTTTTCTGCTAGATGCCCAATCTTCCGCATACATATCGTATTGATATATCTCTTCTTCACTGGTACCGTACATATACCGCCCGCTAGGAGAGAATGCCAGTGCTCCGCGTATTCCATAATTTGCTGTGGTATCTGTACCGAGTTCTATTAATGTTCCCGCACAACGATCAAAGTTAAATACACGGATCACTGTGCCACGCTCTCCCCCAACGTCATATAAATATTGTCCATTCGCCACTGCGTATAATTCTCCATTAGGACTAAAAGATGTTTGATTCGATGTTATTCCAACCTCTCCTCTCGATTCTTTTTCCACTGTATTATGAAGACGTATTCCTTCTTCTGAGATCGAATAAATATAAACTAGGCTTCCTTCCTCATTTTGTTGAATCAACCACCAATCCCTTCCATTTCCGTGAAGACAAGTATGTATTTGTCCGTAGTTTAAATTTTCACTTCTGATTATTTCATCTTTCTTTGTGACTTTGAATGCAATATTACTCATTCTTGTAATTAGCGAATAATTCAGACTAGTGACATGAAAACCATCCTCTTCTCGTGTCAATATTTGATATAGTAGAATGTAGTGTTCTTCGGATTCTCCAAGAGGTAATAGTTGTGCTCCCTGAACTGTTGGAAAACCCAATAACCAATCATCGCCATTGTCGTAATAATCTTCAATTGTCCATGACTCCCAAAGTTCGCTATACGCAATAGTGTCACCCTTTTCTATATACTGGTGATAAGAGTCATGTATTTGCATTCCATTCGTATACAATAAAAGGCTTCCGGACCCATTGCTTACGCTGCTATTAGTTCCTGCAAAATCCATCGTGATCAGACTATCGTAATAGATTCTAGGGTCTATCTCATTAAAGTCCAGTACCGTATTGCCAAACTGATAGCCCAATACCTGAGCATTCATTGATGCTCCTCCAAATAGCCAAATATTGTCCTCTTTTTGTCCCGAGGATACATAGACAAATTGGAAAACTAAAAATAAAGTTATGAGTAATCGAACTTTCATTATTCCATTTTAATCACTTGTTTTACACACGTTTTATCTTGCGTGATTATTCTTATCTGATATACACCATTTGCAAATTGGCTCAAATCGAAATTGCCTTGCTTTCCATTCAAAGTCATCGTCTCTATTAACCTTCCATTCTGTAAAATCTCCAAAGAGAGAATTTTGTTTGGTGAATTTATTGCTAAAGAGTGTGAAGTAGGATTTGGATATAGTTTTATTTCTTCTTCCACCATTTCATTTGCTGATAATAATCTATTTCCTGAATTTAAACACAAATCTTCCAATGCATCAAAATTAAGACTTTCGTAGAACATTAACAGCGATTGAGCCCCATATACTCCAGATCCGTATTCCAAAGGACATAGATATGCTATGGTATTTAATTCGGTAATATCTGTATCACTTAACCCTCTTTCTTCATGAATAAGTTCTTTGAGCCATACTTGTTTTTGGATATCTTGAAAAATATCGGGACTAGATAAGTTATTAATTTCATTTCTCAAGGCAATCAACTTGTCTTGTCGATCTTCTTTATTAGCGGTGGTATATGCCTTGATTTCTGAGTCAATTATTTCTTTATTTTGGATCAATGTCTCCAAAAATACGCTGTTATAATTTTCTGAATAATAAACAATCATAGAATTGATGCGGTCCAAATAGGAAGTTTGTATAACCAGTTCGCGATATTCAAAATCCATCATCATGGCGTAAACCTTCATATCATGTGCTACTTTTACATAGTCCCACAACAATGTATTTGAGGTTTTATTTGTCCAATAATTCTTTATTTTTTCGGAAAGGCTCAAATAATATTGGTTGTGAAGTAAAAAATTGAGCAGTGCAAAATCATTTTCCCATTGATTAACCAGTTCGTAGGAATGATTTCCAAAGTTCTTATCGATTAAGCTTTCAATTTCTCGTATGCTCCTTGTAGGTTGGCCATCTCGTATGGAAGTAGTAATAAAGTTATTGTTATTTAAATCTTTAACTATAGTAGGAACGATCGTGGGTTTAATAGGCACTAGCGGATCCAAATCATCCGGATCAAATGAAGCGCACACCCCATCATTGTCTTGGTCAACACCATTGGGAATACATGGATTCAACACATCGCTATCCAAAACATCACTTCTACCGTCCCCATCAGAATCTGTTGAATACGGGTTATTGCCATCCGTAGGGTCTCGATCAATACCATCACAGATACCATCATTATCACTATCCTGACTATTGGGTACACAGGCATCCAGCGGATCAGGATCAATATCATCGCATACTCCGTCGTTATCTATATCCAAAGAAAAGGGTTCACATGGTCCAGGTGTATAAGGGTTGATGTTCGGAGGTAAAACAAAATTAGGAACACTGGCTATATTACAATTCGTATTACTTACTTGTGAACATAAATCGGAACTATTAAAAGGGTCATTCTGAAACCAAGAATTAGAAATGCTAGAAGGAAGAGTGATCTCTGGTTTTATGAGTCCATCTGTAGTGTTCGACTCAATGTTATTAACAATAAATCGATTTTCTTGAATTGCTAGATCTTCATTGGTGCTAATCAACTCTCCTATAGATCCAGGTTGCCATCGATTTCCTGTATGTTCCTGGACACCGATTGAAGATTGTTGAAGTACAAATCTTCCATTGTCTAATATTGAATTTCTTATGTTGGTTGAAGTATTAGTTCCAAATATCCGGAGATCCATGGCTGCACCTGAAGATGTATTGCAACATAAATCGTTCATCATAGCTTGATTAAGACTGATCCCAATGTAACTGTCATTACTTTGGATAGTGTTTTCACGCAATAAATTATCATATGAACTTCCGCTTAAGTTTATACCATAAGATGAAAATCCACTTGTATTATTATCTATAAAATCATTGAGCTCTATTATTGTTCCACTTTGCTCTCTCGAAGTCATACCAAAGGTCATTGGAGTAGTCGTGTTGGTTATCAGGTTTTCTCGAATTCTATTAATTCCAGAAGATGAAATTCTACGATTTCTTATTCCGATAATAGCATTTTCTATGGTATTATTAAGTACTAAATAATTTTCCACATTGAGGTTAT
>JBCCVV010000022.1:0-44199 GCA_039194925.1 Bacteroidota bacterium | reverse complement strand
TAACAAATAAGCAGACAATCCTAACGCCAATTTGTTCACAATTGAATTCTGAAAATGAAATTATTCCAACTGAAACGATAAAATAGCTTCAAAAAAGCCAGAAATAGCCGTTTTTGAAGGGATATATCATGACAATTGTAGGTTTAAGAATACTTTAATAATTATCTTGCAACTTGGATTCATCTTTTATTAGTTCTTTAATGGTATAAGATGCAAACAAAATGAGTCGTTATTTAATAGAATTAAAATTTACCAAGTTGAGAATTCTACTCTCCTTTGTGTTTGTTTTTCTGATCATTCTTGGGGCGAATGGGCAGACTGAGACAGATACTACCGAACAAGGGCTAATGATCGCCCGCTATGAAATAAAGTATAACAATCTATCGATCAATGACATCGAGATAGACCAAAATAATCGTGTATTGGTAGCTACGGACAAAATGTTGTTGACCATTGGAAATTCTAATAATGACGATCTAGTCTATCTTCAAGGTTCTTATTTGAGTTGCGTGATAGCAGATAATAAAAATAACCTCTATGCTGCCGGAAATAATAATCTTTATCTCGTCAATTCTGGACAAAAAGTGACTATTTCAGATACGGAAGTGAAGATTAATGATCTGGCTTATGAGAGAGGTAAACTTTGGTTAGCAACTAATAAAGGAATTTATGTGTACTACTTGTCAAGTGGAAATTGGAAAAATCACAATGCATCCAACAGTAAGCTGAAATCCAACGTGGTGAACTTTGTTCAGGTGGATGGTGCAGGCATCATCTGGGTCGGTACAGAAAAGGGATATGTGAAAATTGATGTGGACAAATGGGAGTTGGAAGACAAAAAATACAATGTAGTTTCGTCCAGACACAACAAGGAAGGGCAATGGATGGTAGCTACTGAGGATATGTGGTTGATTGATCCTTTCAATAGAAAATATGAAGTGGGCTTGGATCGAGATTTGTATCAAGGGTCGATTAATGACTTTACGATAGATTCAAAAGGTCGAATTTATATGGCTTCGGATATCCTGGTTCGATACAACCCATACGAAGAGAAAATTGAAAAGTACGGGGAAGATGTAGGATTGTTGGCTCAAAAATGTCTAAGTCTGGCTTGTGATAAAAACAATAATATTTGGATTGGAACAGCTGATGCGGGCTTGTTTAGAATTGTATTTGATGATATTGCGAGAGAGCAATTGAGTTCATCCATCATTTTGGAAAGACCAATTACCTGTAATTCAAAATCGAACGCAGTACTTCGGGTGACAGCTTCCGGAGGCACCAAGCCATACAAGTATAAATGGAGCAGTCCGAGACTTAGAGGAGCGCGACCAAATAATGTTGGAGCAGGGACCTATTCTGTCACCGTTTCCGATAAATATGGTACGCAATATATTTCAGATATTACCTTAAAAGAACCCGATCCTATTGAAGTTAAACTGGAAGAGGTGACCCGTATATCTGGATTTAGAAAAAAAGATGGCACAGCAACTGTGAGTGCGACGGGAGGAACTGGTCAATTGTCTTACGAATGGTCGAATGGAAATGCAGGTCCAATGTTGCAAAAGGCGGGTCCAGGAAAATACAAGGTAAAAGTCACGGACGAAAATAGGTGTGAAGCCACTTTGGTAGCTGAAATAAAGAAGGAAAAATATATTCCTGAGTTGGATATTTCCAAAGTTGGGGTAGGGCAAACACTGAGAATCAACGAATTAAGATTTGAGGCGGATAGTACGGTGTTGGACCCTGAGAGTTTTGAAATTCTGGATGAAGTTTATGAATTCTTAGAAGCGCACCCACAAGTTGTTGTGGAAATCGGAGGTCATACCAATACGATTCCTTCTCATGATTATTGCGATAAGCTATCTACTGCCCGTGCCAGAAGTGTAGCGGAATATATCACAGATCGCGGAGTGGCTTCTTCAAGAATAAGTTATAAAGGTTACGGAAAAAGAGAACCCTTAACGGAATCCAAAACAGCTGCTGCCAGAAAGAAGAATCAACGGGTGGAGGTGAAGATATTGGCGTTGTAGCTCTACTGCAAAGTACGAATATGCTTAATTCAACTTTATGATATTAGTTAGTTAGCAAAGCTTGATGTTGGTTCTGAATCATAACGTGCACAAAAAATTCGGAAAGGTCCCAAATATTGAACCAGATAATACTATTAAGGGAGTGGACGTTACGCAATCCTTCTCGGAATTAGTAGTTAAATTAGAAATGACCTAAAGGTAGAATTAAATAAGATAAACAAAATTCAGAAAAGAATATCTGCAAATGGAGAGCACATATTTCGAGACATTGCTTAAGGATATTATTAGATCGATAGCAATATTCTTTATTGTTCATGTGATTTTTGATTTTTTCGAAGACGGTCCCATTGAGTGGAAGGCATTAGCCATAAGATGTAGCTATATTGGAATCGTTTTTACTTTTGTGTTGCGAGTAATGAAGAGCATGGGCAAGAATTCAAATTCCAGTCCAGCTTAATCTTTTATTAGAAAAGAGTATGTTATTTATTTGGCGAAATCGATTACAAATCCTTCAAATTGATTTATTAAATACGGTTATATTAGCCGAATGAAAGGAATAGCAGATCTCCTGGGCAGAATTTTTCTTGGAATCATCTTTTTTTACGAGGTAGTCGATACCATGTTTTTTTACGAGAATACCAAGGAAACGATGACGTCATACGGACTTACGTGGGGGCAAGATACTTTTCTAATTTCTGCTTTAGTATTGTTGAGTTTAGGGGCAACGCTTGTTTTTATAGGTTATTTTGCCAGAGTTGGAGCTGTTTTTCTTCTTTTGTATTGGGTGCCATATACATTTATAGTGTACTCTTTTTGGAATGATCCACCCGATTTGCAACGACTGCATGCACTACAGTTTATGAGGAATATGGCCATTACCGGAGGTCTTTTACTGTTATTGGCAAACGGATCTGGGAAATATAGTGTTCGTCGCCTCATTCATGTAATGCGATTGCCACGATAGAGTTCTTTATTGCATAATGTTTAGTTAATATTTCAACGGGAGTTGTCCTATCAAAACTCAAATTCGTTAGCTAATATATGTTGACTCAAAAAAATCCATCGGAAATTTAATCGATTTACAAAAGTAGGTTTTGATATTAAATTACTTCAAAACTTAATCTTTAAGTTATCTCATTATTTTTGCGCACATGAAAGTAATCCTTCGGACCAGGAAATATATCGTTGCTTGCTTTTTGCTCCTCATTATCATGGGGTGTGCAAGCACGGGCAGTCCTAGCGGAGGGCCGAGAGATAAGGATCCACCGGATCTTGTAGAAGAAAAATCATCGAAGAATTTCTCTACCAATTTTACCCCCGAAAAAATAGAATTGGTTTTTGACGAATGGATTGAATTAAAAAACCAACAAAGAGAGATTCTAATTTCACCCCCCTTTTTTAGAAATCCAAAAATTACAAGTCGCGGAAAAAAGGTGACTGTGGAATTTCCTGAGGAAGAACCTCTAAGAGAGGATGCCACCTATACCATAAATTTTGGGAAGAGTATTGTGGATTTTACAGAAGGGAATGCGGCCGAAGGGTTTCGTTTCGTATTTGCAACTGGAGATAAAATAGATAGTCTTACGTTTCAGGGAAGTATTGCCGATGCATTGGATGATTCGCCCGTAAAAGATATTTTGGTTCTGTTGTATGATGTTTTGGAGGACTCAGTAGTCGTTTCTGAAAAACCATTCTATTACGCCAGAACCGATGATGCCGGTGAATTTAAATTTGAAAATTTGAAGAATGATACTTTCAAAATCCTAGTTCTGGAAGATATCAATTTTAATTATTTGTTGGATCCTGAAGCAGAGCGATTGGCTTTTACAGATTCACTTTTCATATTAAACGACAGTGCGAGTTTCAATCCCAAATTGAGATTGTTTACGCCTGAACAAAGTTTGAAAATAGCCAATTCGAGTAGTTCTACACCCGGGGTTATTTCTACGGTATTTAATAAACCTGCCGAAGAAGCGGATTTTGAATTTTTATATCCTGAAGCGTTTGACCCCATAGTCGAATCAAGCAAGGACACCTTGCTATTTTGGTTTTCTGAACCCCGGGATTCGGTGGGAGTAGTTTATGGATTGGATACACTGGATTTTACTGTCAAACCGTTTGATTCAATTTTCTATACGCGAAAACTGGTCATGAGAGAGTTTAATGCGGATAGAACCATTCTGGCTCCTTTTGACAGCCTTAGCCTTTCATTTAGTGCACCGATCGCAGAGATAGACACATCATTGATAAGACTTACCAATAAGCCCAAACCAAAAGCTCAGGCTTCAGGAGATTCGCTGACTATTGATTCGTTGGCAAATTCCCTGGATAGTTTAGTAATGGATTCTTTAAATATCCGGGATTCAGTTCTCATAGATTTGTCGGAGCGTTTAACGGATAGTCTCATTATGGATTCTTTGACTACTGAAATTGATACGTTACTCAATACCATCGACTCTTTAGTCGTACCCTCGGATACCTTGGATATAAACGTTGATTCGACCATTCTACCTCAACCCCTGGAGCCAGTAGATAGTCTTGGATTGGATTCTATTCCTACGATTCCAGATACTCTGCTCCGTGATACGGTGGATATTATTAATGACTCCTTGGCCATTGATAGTATGGGGGTAATTCCCGACACAGCACTGGTAGATTATGAATTTAGCACCAGCAGTATACTGAGAAAGTTGTTTGTAAACTCCAAGTGGGAAGAAAAAAAATCATATCGTCTGGAATTGCTTCCGGGTGCGGTTACGGATATTTATGGTAGGTCAAATGATACATTATCATTAGAGTTTAGTACTGCCGCAAGAAACGAATTTGGTAGTATAACCATAAATTTATCGGGTTTGGATTCAGGACAACATTATGTGGTATTATTAAAGCTAAACGAAGATGTTTTGAAAATGAATCGCGTAATCGACGTGGATTCGACCAATAATAAAATCGTCCATGATCGGCTTCGAGTGAATACGTATTCCATTGAATTGATCAAGGATGATAACAACGACGGAAAATGGACTACCGGGGATTATTGGTTGAAAAGGCAGCCGGAGGAATTGAAAACGTTTACCTTGGAGAAACTAAGAGAGGATTGGGATTTGGAGGCCAATGTATTTTGGAACGATGAGAAGCTAGTTGGAGTTGATACTTCGGGAGTTGTTCAGGACAGTACGGAGTTGAAGAGGCCACCGAAAGAAGAAACACGAAGAAGAAAAGGTACAGGAAATGATCGCGGCTCTAATCGAGAAAGAGGGATTAAGCCGGATCCAAAGGGGAAGAATGATTGATGTTTAGTTGTTGAGTTGTACAGTTGTTGAGTTGTACAGTTGCTGAATTGTTGATTTTTTGAGGGAATGAAGTAGTTTAGGTTTGGAGTTGGTAAATTTTAATGAAAATAGTTGAGTGGAAAACATTTTTGATTTTCACTTTCAATTTTTAATTAATAAACATGAAATTACGAGGGGAAAATTTAGTTAAAATCTATGGAAACCGGAAGGTTGTACAATCTGTAAGTCTTGAGGTGAATCAAGGGGAGATTGTCGGACTTTTGGGCCCCAATGGTGCTGGAAAGACCACTACGTTTTATATGATGGTCGGTTTTGTAAAACCAAATGGTGGAAATGTGTTTTTAGATAATGAGGACATTACCGGACTGGCGATGTATCGCAGGGCACAGAAAGGAGTGGGGTATTTGCCACAGGAGCCTTCTGTATTTCGAAAATTGACGGTAGAAGATAATATTTCGGCGATTTTGGAGATGACGGGGCTTTCTAAAGCTGAGCAAAAAGAAAAATTGGAATCGTTGATTGATGAATTTGGTTTACACAAGGTGCGCAAGAATGTGGGAGATTCTCTATCTGGTGGAGAACGTAGAAGAACAGAAATCGCAAGATCCCTGGCTTCGAGCCCTAAGTTTATTCTTTTGGATGAGCCGTTTGCCGGAATCGATCCGATTGCAGTGGAAGACATCCAATTTATCGTAGAAAAGTTAAAAGATAAAAACATTGGCATTTTGATTACAGACCATAATGTACAAGAGACATTGTCCATCACTGAACGAGCATATTTGATGTTTGAAGGAAATATACTCAAAACGGGTACAGCAGAAGAGTTGGCAGCCGATGAAATGGTACGTAAGGTGTATTTGGGTAAGAATTTTGAGTTGCGAAAAAAGATACAGAAAAGTGAATAGAATACTTATGGTCTTGGGCGTTGTTTTGTTTATTGTGGTTTATTCAAGTTGTGATGAGCCTGAAAGGACAGTATTGACCAAGGCAGAGAGAGAGTTGTTGGATAGTCTGTATGCAAGGCAGGTACCTTATGCACGAAAATCGGCGGATTCGCTTTGTGATGTTATTTATCAAGATGTTTTTGACCGAGCCGCAGATTCAATAAAGCAGATTTATATTGAAGAAATTCAGGAAATTGTGGAAGGGGAAGGATGATATGAAAAGGTTTAAAGTGACATATGTGGTGTGCAGTGTGATCCTTTTACTGGGATCGGTTATTTTGATTTCATTTGATCAAAAAGAGGATGAAGGCCCTGAAATTGAGGAATTTGTAATTCCACTCTTGGTGAAAAAAGAATTGAAAATCAAGTTGGAAAAATACAAACAGACGATTATCGATAAATGCAAAACGAAAGCGATCGAGGAAGCAGAATTCTACATTGATAGTCTTGTGGCAGAAGAACTTAAATTTCAGGCCAGCGATACCTTAAAATTTCCGGCTAAACCTGTTCGCCCAAATCTAAGTGAGCCAATTATTTTAAATGATAGCATGGAAATAGGGCCTATATCAAAGGAGCAAATTGTTCGACCGGATAGCGAGAAAATCGTGATAGATACTACTATCGAAAATCCAATTGACACATTGAATTGAAACCAGTCGCTGTGCTAAAAATTTGCATATGCATCTAAGTTTAGTATTTTGCAGAGGCGGAACGTATTTGCTTTGCTTAAAAACTAAAACTTAGTATCATCTAAAAGATACTTACAAAACGATGGCATTTGGATTGGTTGGATAAATTCATTGCGAAGATTGGTCGGGCTGTTTCCTGGCTAAATGTACTGTTAATTGGTCTTATTTGTTTGGATGTTTTATTTCGATATTTCTTTTCCTTTTCAAAAAACTGGATTCTTGAACTGGAGTGGCATATGTTTGCCGTTGTTTTCTTGCTGGGAAGTGCCTATGCTTTGCAGAAGGAAAAACATGTTCGCGTCGACGTTTTTTATCAGAGGTTTTCAAAAAAGACACAAACAATCATCAATTTGGTAGGAACGATCATTTTTTTGCTTCCGTGGTGCTATTTGGTGATTATTACGTCCTCAAAATTTGTCAACAATTCCTGGTACATAAGAGAAGGTAGCCCTCAACCGGGTGGACTTCCAGCACGTTATGTGATCAAAGGGATGATTGTCGTAGGGTTTGTTTTATTGGCACTCCAAGGTGTTTCGTTATTGGTGCGTTATAGTAAAGAATTAAAGGCCGGAGCATGGAAGTCTTAGGAATTGTAATGTTTCTGGTCATTTTCATCCTGATTCTTATCGGATATCCTGTGGCTCTCACATTGGCCGGAGTGGCTACCATTTTCGGGTTGCTGTTTGTTCCTGACTTTTTGGATTTGCTGCCCTTGCGAATTATGGGGGTGATGCAGAATTATGTTTTGATCGCAGTGCCGCTATTTATATTTATGGGATTGATGCTGGAGAAATCCGGTCTGGCGGAATCGCTCCTTGAGACCATGGCCAAATTATTTGGAAAGGTAAGAGGTGGATTAGCCGTATCTGTGGTGATTGTGGGAGCTTTATTAGCGGCTTCTACCGGTATTGTCGGAGCTACGGTGATTACTATGGGGTTGATTAGCCTTCCTACCATGCTGAAGCAAAAATACAGCCCTCAATTGGCTACAGGTGTGATTGCATCTTCCGGAACTTTAGGACAAATCATCCCTCCATCGATTGTGCTGATTCTACTAGGTAGTGTTTTGAATGTTTCGGTAGGGGATATGTTTTCTGCGGCTCTATTGCCCGGTTTGTTGTTGGTAGGTATTTACATTGTATACATTTTGGTCATCTCAAGAATGTATCCGGATATGGCACCGCAGCCAGAAAAATTGGAATACGATGTTGACAATAAGACCTTGATCCGTGATGTGATTAAGGCGTTTTTGATGCCCTTGCTATTGATTTTGGCCGTATTGGGGTCAATATTTACGGGTGTGGCTTCTCCTACAGAAGCGGCAGCGGTAGGTGCACTTGGCGCTATAGTACTGGCCGTAGTAAACAATAAATTCAAATGGTCGGATGTCAAAGATGTGGCAAGAAACACAACCCATTTGACCAGCATGGTTTTTCTGATTTTATTGGGAGCTACCACATTTGCCCTGGTATTCAAAGGATTAGGTGGAGACGATTATCTGACTAAATTGATTACTGGAGGCAATCTCAGCCCAATGGCTTTTTTACTGATGGTCATGGTAGTAGTGTTTATTGCAGGATTCTTTATTGACTTTATTGAGATCATATTCATCATCGTACCAGTGGTTGCCCCTATTTTTATTGCCATGAAGATGGATTTGGTCTGGATTGGTATCTTACTCGCATTGAATTTGCAGACTTCTTTCCTTTCTCCACCGTTTGGGTTTGCCCTGTTCTATTTAAAAGGAGTTGCTCCGCCGGAGATTAAGACGGAGCATATTTATCGAGGGATTATTCCGTTTTTGGTGTTGCAGGTCCTGGTGTTGTTGTTGGTACTTCTTTGGCCGGATTTCATATATTTGTTAGGGTAAGGTGTTATTGGTAAGATAGGGTTAAGACGTATCACATTTTCAATGAACCCGTTGAAGGTTAGTTTAATCACATCTACAGTGTAGCATCTCGTAATCTATTGTTTTCCAATTCTCTAACTTCAATGTCAAACCAATGAGTGAAGAATTCAAAAATCCTAACGAGGTTACTCCTTCAAAAGATGGTAAACCCTTTCTTGAAAAGGTGAACTTCAACTTTAGAGGAACATTATCATCCATTATTCGGACCGTTATTGATTTAAATAAACCGGTACCTGCTCTAGGAGCAAGTACAATTGCCAGCTGGATCAAGGCCATTGAATTCAAAAGGAGTATCGAAGAAGAGGCGTATATGCTTTTGACGCGAAGCTTGATAAAAGCCATCCGAACTCAACTCAAATCCCGTATAGATGATATCAATCAGAATGACGACGGCACATTTTTCTATTTTGATCGAGAGATAGGATTTGTTGGTAGTGAGATCAAAGCAAGTATAGATGAGAGCGATTATACCTTGAATCTTAGCCGGTTTGATAATCCAAGAGCATTTCCACTTCTGGCTGATTTTAAGCCCTTCTACAAGGATTGGATTATAGAAAGTTTTCCCATTTCGGAAGATCATGCCAAAGAACTCTCCGCAGATTTTCCAGATTACTTTGCCTATCAGTTTCAATTGGAACTGATAGGCAAACATCCATCCAATTATCCAGAAATTCTCAAGGCACATACCAATCCTTTTAATGAACAAATAGCTCAAACGCTAGAACGGCGTAGATATCGACTCAATCTGAAATCTAAATACCGTCAAGCAGCACTGGGTGAGCATACTATTGCGTTGTCTGATGTTTACATTGAGCCTGACTTTTGGGTATATGATGCGATCTTTACAAAAGAAAGAATTCAAAAGTTAAGGGAAAAGAACGAATCAAGCTTAGAACATTTTCTTTCGACAGGATTTAAGGGGTCAATCCATAATTATCTGATCAATCATTTTCTGAAATCGAAACAATCCAAAGCGATTGACAGCGATGTTGAAAAGAAACGCATGTTGATCTTAATGGGACAGCCCGGACACGGCAAATCATCTTTTTGTTATCGTTCGATGCATGATCTATTGAGCGATTCTGAATTTAATGGAGAGGTATTCTTCGTACGTCTGCAGGAAGCTGAGCGAGAAATTCTGAATACTCCGCTCTCAGGCATGGCAGCAACAAAAAGCATTAATGAGTTCAATATTGGATTTAAGGATTTGGTTGAAACCAATCACGGGCATCCAAATGTGGTGTTTTTAGATGGTTTGGATGAGTTTTTTATGACCAAGAGCCTGAGCGATTCAGACGTTTTACTCTTTCTGAACAATTGTAAAAATCTCCTGGCAAGAAATAAAAATCTTTATCTCATAATTACGTCACGGTTCAATTATGTAGAGACCAGTAAACTTTACAATGAAGACTGTTTGCTGTTTTCATTAGGGACCCTGAGCCAGAAACAACAAGGGAGTTTAGTTGCCAATTACAATAAAAGAATCAATAACGGTGTTGAGAATAACTTTTCTCCAGAGTTGTTAAAAAAGATAAACGAAGAAGGCCGATTCAAACACATTAAAGAATTGATTGAATTGCCTATTCTGCTGCAAATGATTCTGATATCAGGAATAGATATTGAAAATGCTGGCTCAAGGGCGAAAGTGTATGATGAACTGTTTACCACGGTATTGGACCGAAAATGGGATAGGGACAAGCGACTTAAAAAATACAGAGCTTCCGGTAAATTTGAAAAAAAACATCTACGACGATATCTGGCTTTTCTCGCGTATAAAATTTTTCTGTATAACAGAGGCTATCTCAATAAATATGAGGTTGCAGAATTTGAAGAAACGAAACAATTTGTACAAAAACGACTGAGGATAGAAAACGAGGAAGGTGAATTGAAAGATGTCCTAAAAGATATTTTGACCTCCTTTTATTTGAAAGAAACTGTAAAATCTAAAAATGCATCTGGAAGAAGAGAGGATAACCACGATTATGCCATAGAGTTTTTACATAAATCGCTTTATGAATACCTGGCTTGTGAATATTTATGGTATGCCACGAAGAGCTTTTTTCTAGTGAAAAGTGCAGATGACCCTGATGAATGCAAAGAATATCCACTCGCTGAAGTTCAACGTAAGATGCAAGAGCTTTTTGCCCTTACCAAAATGACCTCAGAAACTATGGACTACATGATGGAAATAGTGAGTCAGGATACGGATGATAATGATTTACTTTCGGATCGCATGGCGTATTATCTTCCCAAACTTCTGAAGCATGGATTTTTGTATGAGTATAGGTCCGGTATCGGGATTATGGAATTGTCTCCATCTGCTGTCGATCAATCTTTAAATACATTTCATAATTATTGGTTGATTCTAGGGCAACTAAATTGGCATAAAGTAGATAATAAATTCTATGATATGGATTGGCTAACGCTTACTTCTGATCCCTTCTTTTTAAGATCAATAGAAGAATTGATTGGTGAGTATGGCAAGCATTTACAGCATATTGTGTATTCACCTATTTCAAGGTATTCTGAGAAAGAGATGATCAAAGAGACGGAAGAGTTCAAGAGTTTTATTAGAAATGAATCTACTGTTCGGAATAATGATGCATTCAAATATTGGATTAGAAGGCATTTAACGCATGGAAATAATGCCATTCTTAATCCTAAACGAAACGAACAGGTAGTGAAAGAAAAAGAAATATTTGTAAATAGTTTGCGTTTACTGGCTGCCCGTAGGAATCCGATGAATTTTAATCTATCATACATATCGTTACAAAATGCAGATTTGACGGGTATAATTAGTCCTGAAATTAACCTGAGTAGTGCAAACCTGAGGAGTGCAAACCTGAGGAGTGCAAACCTGAGTAGTGCAGACCTGAGTAGTGCATACCTGAGTAGTGCATACCTGAGTCGTGCAAACCTGAGGAGTGCAGACCTGAGGAGTGCAAACCTGAGGAGTGCAAACCTGAGTAGTGCAAACCTGAGTAGTGCAAACCTGAGTCGTGCAAGCCTGAGTCGTGCAAACCTGAGTCGTGCATACCTGAGTCGTGCATACCTGAGTCGTGCATACCTGAGTAGTGCAGACCTGAGTAGTGCAGATCTGAGGAGTGCAAACCTGAGTAGTGCATACCTGAGTCGTGCAGACCTGAGTAGTGCAGACCTGAGTAGTGCAGACCTGAGTCGTGCAGACCTGAGTAGTGCAAACCTGAGGAGTGCAAACCTGAGTAACACTAAATTTAATCATGCACGTATGCAAGGAGTTTTATTGCATGATGCACGTGTGCATGATACAAATTGGCTGTATAAGCTAAAGGCAGCTGAAGTAACAGGTTATGAATGGCTTACTGAAAAGTATATAGTATCCAAAGAAATAGAGAAATTTATTGATTCATTTGGATTTGAGTTCATGGGGTACGTAGTGCTGTCCAAAACTTCTTGAAATGTAGGTGGTATAAAATGATTGCCGATTGCATTAAAATCTATTTTTGACAACCTATATGATTCTTACACGATTTGCAATACATCATACTCAATATCATCCAATATCCTTTTAAGGTATTATGGAATACGTGAGTTTTGATGAAAAGGATGTTCAAAAAACAGGCCATGACATATTTGGTTAGGTTTAGTGAATTTGCGGAGCGATAGCTACCTGTAGATCGAGTCTCTCAGTATATTACGCGTGCAATTAATTGTGTCTTTATGGATTAAAGATCAAGTTTTCTTCCTATCGAATATTGCTTTTGCGACTGGATTCCATTACATTAAAAAAGAAATGTAGGTAGGGATTTGCTTTGAGATAATAAACAATCGTTTAGTTCTACCATTTCAATTACAGCGCTCACCACGTATTGATAAAATAATAACACAATATGACATCGAATCCATTTTGTGATAAGTTGTTTTTGTTGCTCGGTTTAATGGCGTTTGCTCATTTTGCGATGGGACAATTTATCGTGAATGGTGCGGCGACCAGTTTAGGCGAAGACTGCTATCAACTGACTCCCAATACAGTTTGGCAATCAGGCAATATACTTTCAGTCGCGCAAATAAACCTCAATGAATCTTTTGCCATCTCCGGCACTTATAATTTTGGCAGCAAAGATTTGTCTGGGGCGGATGGTATTGTATTTGTCTTCACCACTGAGAATACTGTATTAGGTAATGATGGGGGTAATATTGGATTTGGAAACGTAAGTCCTTCCTTTGGTTGGGAGGTTGATGATTTTTTGAATCAAGAGGCTGGTGATTTGGTAGAGGATCATATGGCTATCATGAAGAATGGGTCCGTTTTTCATAACTCGGTGAATAATTTACAAGGTCCCGTTGCCTTAGACAACATAGAAGATGGAGAAGATCGAATTTTTTGCATTGATTGGAATGCGGAGACGCAAACGTTTCGAGCGGGGCTAGGTGATCAATCTATACAGTATACTGGTGATATTGTGAACGAAATATTTGGTGGAAACCCTTTGGTGCATTACGGATTTACCGCATCCACAGGGTCCTTATCAAATACGCATACGGTATGCATATTACCACTCGCAAACGACATTCAGGAAATGGAAGATGTCGAAATCTGTGCAGGGGAAGAAATTATGCTTAATGCGGATCCGAATGCCTTACAATACCTTTGGGATTCTAATCCTACTCTAAGCAATAGAAACATTGGAAATCCGATCGTCAGCCCGCAAGAAACGACCACGTATCGTGTTTCTATGTTTTACGGTTGTGAGATCAAAGAGGATGAAGTCACTGTGACTGTAAACCTTGGACCCGATTTGGGTTTTCAGATCACATCCGCTTGCCTTGGAGAATTCAATGGATCGATGACTATTGAAAACTTTTCCCCTGGAATTTTCACCTACAGCATTGATGATTTTGTGACTTCCAATGAAGATGGAGTGTTTACGGATCTTGGTGAAGGGACGTACACGCTTAGTATTTTAGACGAGTCCGGATGTCAATTCGAAAGGACATTCTCTATTCACGAATTTAATGATATTGATCTTGAACTAGAAACGTTGAAATCATGTGGTGATTTGGAGTCCGGTGGCCTTAACATAAAGACCAACCTCATGGGACTCAACTACAGCATCAATGATCAAATCAACTGGGGCGATGATGTCTCATACGATGGATTATCCGTGGGTGATTACACATTGTACGTGCAATCCGCACAAGGGTGTCTGGATACAATCAAATTTGAAATCGAAGAAGCAACCTTTCCGACGATGTTTGTGGAAGTCTACAAGGCCGCTTGTGAGGGTCAGAATGATGGAGGTGCGGTGCGTATTGAAATTGAAGATCAGTATTTAATCGGAATCGATGATGGTGCCTTAAGCAATACAAAGGTGTATGAAAATCTTTCGCCTGGTGATCACATCTTAAAGGTTCAAGTTGAAGAGAATTGCATTCTTGAATTTCCTTTTAACGTCTTTGAAGTCCAGGTTCCAGAGGTAGAAATAGTGACCGAACCGGCTTGTTACAATCAGAGTAATGGATCGGTGGTCTTGACATTGGATGATCCGTTTTTTGAATTATCTGTCCAGTCAGATCAAGGCCTAGAGCAAAATCCGCAAAATCTGTCATCGGGAAACTATATCGCCGTAGCATCTCATCCTTTTGGCTGTGATTTCGAATTTAGCTTTTTTATACCCGAACTTGATCTTTCACCGGTAATGTTTGAAACGGACAAGACTTGTCTGTCTGCGAGCGATGGTTCTATTTCGATTATTAATGTCCCTCAGGAGAGTGTGATCCTTTTTGAAGGAGTAGAGTATTTGGGAAATACAGTACTCGAAGATTTAAATGCTGGATCATATACCATTGAAGTGCAGGATAGCAACGCATGCATAACCAATTTTACGATTGAGGTGCCTTCTTTTGATGAGTTACAAATTGAATTACCTTTTGAATCCGGCAGCTGTTTTGAAGAATCGGTTTTCGTAAGCCCAATTGTCCTTTCGAGTCACGGCGATGTGGAATTTACATGGAACGATGGATCTACTTCGGATAGTAGATTAGTTGACCAAACCCAGACCATTTCTGTAACCACGTCTGATTTATGCGATGTCAAAACGTATGATTTGGAAATAGTCATACATAATAACTTTTCGATTGACAAACTTGATTTTCCGAATATCTTTTCGCCCAATGATGATGATATCAATGATTGTTTCCAATTAAATATCAGTCCATCTCTAAATATCAATTCTTTTCGTCATACTATTTTTGACAGATGGGGAAATAAAATCTTTGATACAAATGACGGCAATTCTTGTTGGGATGGATTGTTTAATAACAAAAAACTAGAAGCAGGGGTCTACTTATTTGTCTTGGAAGTGTCGATGCCTCAATGCAATGGTAATCATAAAATACAACGTAAAGTTGGAGATATTACCCTTATAAGGTGAGGTGTTTCTGCAGTATATGCTTTTTGTGGAGATAGGAATATGGCAATAAAGAAATGGTTTAAGTCCTCATATAAATCATCTAGACAAATATTTTAATACTGTTTCAAGACCTTATTATTTAGCTAGGCATCAGAATACAGGCATATAGCTCATCGTGCTCAAAGAGTTCGTAGAGTGTACAAGTATTGAACGATTTCACACTATTAAAAGCAGCGAACTTAGCTATTATGTAAATTTCTCGAACTAGGGTTCAATCATTTTTTAACCTAAAAAATAGCGGTCTCATAAAGCGACCGCTATTGCATGGGGTTAGATAGTTTTATAATTCACTACAATTTACATCCGCATTGTTTTTGCAAAACCGTTGAACTTATTATTTAAGTTATCCAGCGACTTGTTAAAACCAAGTTTAATGCCGCTTAAGAAAGTTTCGCTAACCATTTCCAGGTCTTTTTCGGAAGCATCGTCCGTTGACATTTTCTTATTGTCTCTTAGAGCTATAAATCCTGCTCCTATAGCGGTATGCAGCACCAAATCCAGGTTCAACCATCCGGTGTAATAATCGTCTGCTTTCTCTTTTTGCTCACTTTTTTCATTGATTTCAGGAGCCCAGCAATTCATCATTTCGCAATATTCTTTGCTATACTCCTCAATCGTGTCGAGCAAGAAGTAACGTGCGAAACACGGTGTGAATTTTTCAGCCAGGATTTCTTCTGCTAAGGAGCCAATGCTATTTAAATCTGCAATCGAGATATCTTCGATACTTTCTCCCGGATTATTCAAACTGGCTTCAATAATTTGAGAATCTCTTAAGAGTTCATATACGAGATAAGGTCTCAGACAAAGAAAAAATCTTCTTCTGTTCATCCATGTTGCAATATTCATAAAGTATTGACGAATCACTTCCCAGTCTGGATTGGTCAAACCACTTTGTGCAGACCCCGCTCCATTGAGATTGATATTGACGAAATGATGCCAAGTAGAGTCAATGACAATACGCCCTACATTCGCTGGTCGACCATCCCAAACGCTTATTGAAGGGAAGCAGTGTGGATCGGTTGGGCTTTTAGAGCCGGATATATTTCCTCCATTGACAAAAGAAGTCGCAATAATCTGAGTAGGTATGGTTACTCCATTTACGGTAAAAGAAGTCTCGGAAGCGCACTCTCCTTCATGTGGATGATCGGGCATGATGTCAATTATACCAGAAGGCCTTACGCTTGTTTTGATAGAAAGCAATGGATGTGGAAGACCACCGCCAAAGGTGCGAACTGCAATTTGTTGAGGGTAATCATCCGATTGATGGTCGAATGTTGTGGCCGTGGCATTTCCTGGTCGCGGCGTATTGGTATCGTTTCTTCTTCTTCCATTCATACTAACTTCATTGGTGGCATTTGTAGAACCAACTGGGGTGTTGTCCCAGTACCGCATCTCACTTACACGAGGAATATTGCCGCACATTGCTCTACCCAAAGAACCATGATCACCCGTGGCAAATAATCCTCCGCCACCGTCCATATAGGCTTCGATGGCATTGATTTCAGCGTTTGATATACTACCTCCACTTTGGATTCCAAACAACCATACCTGATCAAAATCATCCAAATTAACACTGGTGTCAAAGTTGAAACCGCTAATGTGGTTGACCACCACTGGATTGGCACTGTTTATAATCGCACCTCGATGCGCCAGTGTTACTCTGTAGTCCACCCATGATCTCGCCTCAAGTTCATTAAATGTGGTCAGAAATTCTGAAAGATCAAAACCTCCTATTCCAAAGTTCAAGCCTCCGTCACATGCGATCAAGACATTTACTCTACATCTTCTCCACCACCACCAATTGGGTACATATGGTCCCAAAAATTCGGGTTTCTGAATGTTCAGTTCATTGGTCAATTTGATCCTTTCACCTCTATCCAGAAGATGCATGTTTTTAAATTTTTCTTCTAATGTTTCCATCCTTTAATATTTAATAATTAATGCCTACTCTATACAGTTTTCGGCTTGCCTGTTGATTGATACTTCTGAGTAGTTTGTTTGAAAAGGTATGAATATCAGATTGGAAGGTATGATATCTGATGGTTCAAAATTATTATGAATGGGAGGGAGATGAAAACCAAAACTTCCTTATTTTTTTAAGGAATTTTCCTGTTGCAATTGGGAGGGATTTCAAGTATGATATAGGGGGTGTTACACTGTAATTACTTTGTGATGCGAATCAAAATGGCTTGTTTCAAATTAAGAACAAACGCTTGACGATTTGCTGTGCCTGGTGATTTCGAGCTTCAAAATGTATTTCTTCTTTAATAATTTCACTACTTCTTGGATAACGTAATATCCTTTGGAACCCACAATGATTCTCTTTTTTGTGGTAAATAATTAAAAGAGAGGAATTACGGTAGATCGCTTTACCTCATTCAACACAAACGTACTTTTAATCTGAGATACGTTGGGTAAGGCAGCGAGTATGCCGGAAGAAAATTGATGGTAGTCTTTCAGGTCTCGCACGACCACCTTTAAGAGATAATCGTTGGCGCCGCCCATGAGATAACACTCCATCACTTCCGGAATGTTTTCTATGGCGCGATTGAAATCTTTGAGGGCTTCCAGCTTTTGATTTTCCAACGAGACCTGACAAAATACAACCATCGATTGCTCTAATTTTGTTGGGTCAAGCACAGCCACATATTTCTCAATCAATCCTTCCCGTTCGTATCGTTTGATGCGTTCATATACAGGTGTTTTTGTAAGATTCAATTGATCGGCTACTTCTTTTACATTGATCTTGGAATCCTTCTGCAAGGTTTCCAAGAGTCTTTTGTCGGTGGCGTCAAGTCTAACCATAGGAATATTTCCGTTTAAGCGTTTCCAAATGAAGGTAAATAAATTAAATTCCTTTCTTTTTGTCTAAAATAGGAAAATATATGGCTTAATTGATAAATGTTGGTGCTGTATTCTATTTGATCTAGTTTTGTCTATATAATTCAATACCTAATCAAATGACAGAAAGAATTGAAATGAGACCCGAAAGCCTTATGATGAGCTATGGCTATAATCCCGAATTATCGGAAGGTTCTGTAAAGCCTCCAATCTTTCAAACTTCAACATTTGCCTTCAAATCGGCAGAGGAAGGAAAGGCATATTTTGAGCTGGCCTACGGTTTGCGGACAAAAGAAAAAAATGAAGAATTAGGTCTTATTTATAGTAGAATCAATAACCCGAATCTTGAAATACTCGAAGATCGATTGTGCCTATGGGATAAGGCAGATCAGTGTGCCGTTTTTGAAAGTGGAATGTCTGCCATAAGTGCGGTTATGTTGGAGTTTTTGAAGCCTGGGGATTTGCTTTTGTATAGTCTTCCTACGTATGGGGGCACAGATCATTTTATCAATCATTTCTTGAAAAATATTGGTGTTCATTCGATTGGTTTCAGGCCAGATCAACGTAAGGATGAGATTATTCAAATGGTGTATAATTCTAAATTACAACACCGATTGGCACTAATATACATTGAGACACCAGCAAACCCAACCAATGAGTTGATTGACATTGAAATGTGCAGAGATATTGCAGATCATTTTAGTAACGATCATGAAAAAGTCTATCTGGCCGTGGATAATACCTATATGGGACCGTTGTGGTCGAGTCCGCTGCAGCATGGTTCGGATATCGTCATCTATTCTGCCACAAAGTATATAGGTGGACACAGCGATCTGATTGCCGGAGCAGTTTTGGGAAATGCTGAAGTGATGCATCGTGTAAAGGTATTACGTACCTTCCTTGGAAATATGGCAAGTCCGCATACATGTTGGCTACTATTGAGAAGCCTTGAAACACTTAAGGTAAGAATGGAACAGCAAGCGCGAAATGCTCAGAAAATAGTAAGTTTCCTTCAATCACATCCTAAGATTAAAAAAGTGCATTATCTAGGATGCTTGGATGAAGAATCCAGAAGTTTTACCATCTACAAAAAGCAATATTCTTCACCGGGAGCAATGATCACTTTCGAGATTGATGGAAATGAGACGGAGGCCTTTGCTTTTCTCAATCATTTGAAATTGATCAAACTGGCTGTGAGTTTGGGAAGTACGGAGAGTTTGGCGCAGCATCCGGCCACTATGACGCATATTGGTTTGGATCCAGAATTGAAAGAGAAGATTGGGATTACAGAAGGATTGATCAGATTGTCAGTGGGAGTGGAGCATTATGAAGATTTAATTAAGGATATCAGTCAAGCTTTGGAAAATATGAATATTGCCAACAAGGTTGAACAATTGGCTTTGGAAATTTCATAGATTAATAACCCGCCGATACATCTTCCCATTATTCCGTATTTCCAACAGATATGTACCAGGGGTCACAATATCTTTCTGAAGATCCAATACATATGTATGACTTCCTCGATCCATAAAGCCATCCACCAGTTTGCGATATACGGTACCATTGAGATGCAGTAGATTTAATTGGGTGATTCCACCTTGGCTCAAAGAATAATTAATATCGGTATGAATACCATTCTTGTTCGGTTTATAACCAAGCAATACGGAGTCATTATTCATGCCGGAAGGAATATTGGCATTGGGTACCAATCCATCTATCAATTCCTGATCACCTAGAATATGATCCAGTACCCGATCTTCAATGCCCAACCATCCGCCAAGTACAGAAGCATAGACCGAACGAAAATCAATATCATAATAAGGGTCGCCGTATTGATCTGTATTGATCAAGTCCGGGGGAGTTCCTACAAAACCAGAACCTAAATCATTCCCTCCAAATAACAACATCGGTCCACCCGTGCCGTGATCAGTTCCAACTGATCCATTCTCATAAATGGTTCGCCCAAATTCTGAGAAGGTCATTCCCAGAACCTTGTTTCCTAAATTATCCGCATCCAAATCATCCATAAACGCTTTCACTGAAGTGGCCAAATACATCAATAAAGTATCGTGCCAGCCTTCTTGTTCCGAATGGGTATCAAATCCGCCTATGGAGACCATGTAGACCTTTGTTCCCAATTTGCCTTTGATCAAGCGTGCCACGATTGCCAACTGTTCGGCGAGGTAATTTTGGGGATAGTCTGTTTTAGTTGTTCCATTTCGATAGGCTTCTTGAATGGAAGAAGAGTACCGAAAAGCATTGTTTGCAGTTTGACGCGCATACCGCAGTTCACTATCGGAAGGACAATTGCTCAAATTATTGGTAGAGTAGAGTTGGCCTTGCTGAGCAATTCGATAAAATTCGGTCGGATTGCTGATGGACAGGGCCATATTGGCATTATCTCCTGTAAAGATCAAATTGCTTTCAATACCGATCTGAATTGCTGGTGGTACGGATGGGGGAGTTTCAATATAACTTCCAAATTCAGCTTCCATCGCTCTGCCTATCCAGCCTGTATTGACAATTTCATCACTATTCGAAGCACTGGCCCAGATATCACTTGAGCGAAAATGGCTGTAATTCGGTTGAGGGTATCCTACATTGTGGATGACCTTCATTCGATCCTCTTCCCAAAGCGGTTGTAACGAATTCATCACATTCGGCATGCCGATCTCATCACTCAATGCCCACAACTGGTTCTCCTGTATAGCCAGTGTTGGTCGTATGTTGTAATATTCATCATTGCCTCTTTGGATTATCGTATTCAATCCGTCATTTCCACCATTGAGTCGAATAAGCACCAGGACTCGATCCGAATCATTCGCCAATAGATTGTTGATTAAAGGATTTGGTTTGAATTGGTTGATGGAAAAACCGTTAACACTCAATAAAGAACCCATGGTCAACAAGCCAGTTGATCTCAGAAACGATCTTCTTGACAAACGTTCATGTTCTTCGACATGCGCCTTACCATCCGCTAACCTTGAGCCCAATCGCTTTTGTACATCCTTATGTATGTTAAATCGCTTCATAAACCTAAGAGAGTTGATATTCGGGCAATTGATTAAAAAAACGGTAAAGGTTGAGCAATTGATCTGGAGCTTCTTCCCAATACAAATTCCATGATCCATCTTGAAAGTAATTTTCAGGGATGCTACCTTTTAAATGCAAAACTCCTACATCAATCAAATCTTGCTCCAGGGACCTACCGACCAACAAAGTCGACATTGCACGTACAATTGATTCGGGGTCAGAGATGTTTTCAGTTAGTTGCAAAGCGAGTTGTCTTATTTTCTCTTTCCCGTTGTCGTTGAGATAGTTGTTGAGAATGGATTGACAATAGGTCCAACGGTAGGCAAGTGCATTTTCGCTGAGCCAAAATCGATGTCCGGGCCATCCGGCTACATTGGGTGGATTGAAAAGATTTTGTCCCATTTGACGGGAGATATAGTCCATGTAATCAATTATTCCTTCGTCAAAATCATTCGTAATGTCGAAGCCCGAAGTATGCACCAATTCAAGGACCAAGTCAATCGGAGATTTTATTTTTGCACCGTGGAAAACTGACTCAAAAAAGTGTTCGCTCGCAAATAATTGTCTTAGGACTGGAACGATTTCCCAATTGTTGGTTTTAAATGTATCCGCTAGCCCTTGAATGATGGCCTCATCGGGATTGCGATAGACAAAGTACTGATATAATTTTTTACACATATAATATGCTACTTCATCCCTTCGCAGCGTAAAAATTAATTCGTGTACATCATCGTATCCAAAATTACCCGTTTGACCAAAGATCGTTTTTATGGAATTATCAAAATTTTCATCAAGAAATTCAGGACCCAAATCACATCGATACATATTCAATCGGTACCCTGTCAATGCTTTGGCTACTTCTTCAATATCGGTTTGGGTATAGCCATTATTTTCACCCATGGTAAAGAGCTCCATAAGTTCTCTG
Source organism: Bacteroidota bacterium (assembly GCA_039194925.1). Classification (GTDB taxonomy): domain Bacteria; phylum Bacteroidota; class Bacteroidia; order Chitinophagales; family Saprospiraceae; genus CAJXUU01. The sequence continues at coordinate 22,080 of JBCCVV010000022.1, read as the reverse complement.
GCGTAGTTTTCATTGGGTTCGCCCACCACATTCTCATTTCCATCCAGATATACCAACATGGCTTCATTCAAACCCATATCTTCTACGAAGGTTCTGAAATTACCCAGAGCATGTTTGTTGAGCAATGCATAATACGCCCAAAGAAAACTATTGCATCCATAGACATCTCGTTCTGTTGCAAAATGATCGTGCCAAAAGATGGTCATCTTATGTAAAAATGGATAGTGTACCCCTTGAAGCATCCAGTTATTCCTCGTCTCTTCATAGTGTTGAAATTCCAGACCTTCCTCTGCATTTTCATAATCCTCATAATTGTATTCGGACCAATAAGGAGTCGTAGGTTGTGGAGAATTTACCGCTTCAGCAAGAAGATGGTCGACCAATTCCTGAGGAGTTTGTGAAAGTCCATTTTGGATTTGGGTATATGTGGCACCGTATCCGAATGTTCGATAGAGATGTGCCACATGAGCCATGGTCCATCCCTCATCGGAAGGAGAATATGTTTCTAAAGTTGAATTGACACAATTATCCATACGAATCAAAAATAAATTTGCAATTCATAATTTGTTCTGCACCAAAATAAGTATAATTGTATATAAATCATTGGGTTATGAAGCAATATTTAAAATATATTTATTTATCTGTTTTAATTTTTGCGCTCAAGCCTTTATCTGCACAGGAGCTTCTTTACTCCGAAGACTTCAATGATTGCATGATTCCTCCGGATTGGACTACAAATATTTCATATGGTGACGGCATAGGCTTTTACGTGGGACAACCTACCAATGACAATAGCGATTCCACATCAATTGACGGTACATGTATGATGGTTTTTGATGACGATATTTTGGGTAACAATACACCCACCTTTGTAGCCGAAGCTTCAACACCGGCTTTTAACACAAAAGGATACAATACCGTTCGACTTCGTACAGATGTGAGTTTCAGACAGTATGGGACATCTACGTTTTCTGTTTATGTGGAAGAAGAAGGTGGAAACCGAATTTTACTTGCGGAATATAGTGAAGGACAACAGACAGGTGCTCAATTTTCGGATTTTGTTACACTTTCTTTAGACCTATCTTTTTTTACGGAGAGTAAAGAGTTGAAGCTGGTTTACATTTATGATGATAAGGAGATGTATGCATGGTATGCTGGAATAGATAATGTGGAGGTGATTGGTAGTGGGGAAGGTGAGATAATCATTATTGAACAATTCAATGAGTGCAGTTTGCCAGAAGGTTGGACTACCGAAGTTTTAGAAGGTAACCAGGACTGGTTGTTTGGTTTTTTTGATAATGAAAACTCGAATGCGACCTCCATGAACAGTTCTTGTTTTGCTTTTTTTGATGATGATAAGATCGGAAGAGAGGCTCCATTCAGTACCGCAGATCTGAAAACCCCCTGGTTTGATGGGGCACAATACGCTACGTTCATTTTAGAAATGGAATTGATCTTCAGGCGATACAGTGATTTCGAAAACATCAGCGTCTATGTTAATGATGGTGAAAACATCAAATTGGTGAGAGAATTTTTTGACGCAGTTGGCGGACCGCAAATCACCAACTACATGCCCATTCAATTGGATTTAACCGAATATCGATCCAACATGATGCAAATCATTTTTAGGTATGATGATGGAAATGAATGGGGCTGGTGGGCAGGACTTGATAATGTAAAAGTGTTAGGAAACGGGTCGATCAATGACTTATGTGAAAACTATGAAATGCTGGAAATTGGTCAGTCGTGTAAATCGTCTGAAAATAAAAATGCCATTTTCAGCGGCCCTCCTAATTCATGTTTCGAAAATGGAGAAGGAAGCCTATGGTATTCTATAGTTGCTCCTCAAAATGGAATTGTTCGACTTACCAATGAGGCCAACTACAATGACATTATCACTATTTATTCAGGTTCTTGCAATGAATTGTCAGAAATGGTGTGCATCAATCGGGATGAACATGGTTTTAGAGGTGAGGAAGTGATTTTTGATGTGTTCAAAGACCAAACATATTTTGTTCGAATCAGTGGGATTTCCTCGACATATGGTGAGGCTAGAGGAAAAAATTGTATATCAGCCACCTATATTGAACAGGTGCCCACACCTTCACCCGAGGATGTTGTCATGAATGCCATTCCAATAGAGATCAATGGTACTTCGACTGATATTGATAATCGTCATAGTAATATCGAATCCACTTTGCCTGAAGATAACCTATTGGCGCGTAGTGATTTATGGTACACGTTTTCAACTCAAGAACATCAAAATGTGGAAGTTGAAGTCATCTCCAGTTTTGCCGAAAATGTAATAGTATATGATTCGGACTTTGAAGAATTCCATTCACAGTTGGAAGGAGGTACATTCAGGTTACACAATTTGATGGCTGACGCTACCTATTTTATTCAGATAAGTGGTACGTTCGCCATTATAGAGGGAAGTGCTGAGATCCGCCTCTCTACTTTTGAACCCATTTTGGCAGAATCGGATGATTGTTTTTCGAGTACTGGCATTTCACCAGGAGAGGAATTGACCTACTCGAATTCTGGTCAATCGTTTTCAGGAATAAATCCCTCATGCGATATTTATGCGGATAAAGATCGTTGGTTTTCCTTTGTGGCAGATGCCAGTGTATTGTATTTGAATATGGACAGCGATTTTATTGTGAATGCTTCAGTATATCACGGCGAATGTGATGCATTGGAGGAGTTTTATTGTGAAAAAGGTGTACAGTATTGCCATGGTTCAGTACTCCTCGGCGGTTTGGAAATTGGGGATACCTATTATCTGCAGATTTCTGCTTCAGAGACCAGCAATACTAATATATCGGATATGGTTTCATTTTCGTTGACCTCTGAACCAATCGAATTACCTGAACTTACTCTAAATGTGAACACACAATGTCTGGATAATGGGTTTTCAGAATTACAAATTGTGGTAGACGCTGAGGTGCCTTATACCCTTTCAGGAAATGCTCATGGTGATATGTTATTCGAAGGAGATAAATATATAGTAGTCGCGACTCCTGAAGGTGGATGTGAGCAATCGATTAAAGGGATTGTGGATTGTCAAGGGACTGGGTGCAATCTTTACGCGGAAAGCCTGGTGACCTATCCAAGTTGTAACGGGGGACAAAATGGTAGTATTGAGCTGATTATTGAAAACGGGTTGGCGCCTTTTAATTACACATGGGAGCATACTTCTGAAGATATGGCTCAATTTGAGGAAATAGGTGCAGGGGAATATTATGTTACGATAACAGATGCGCTTGGTTGTGTATCTGCGATAAAGATCAATATATTAGAACCGAAAGAATTGATTACTAGTATTGATTGGACAGATCAGCAGGTAGCAGGTGTGGATGATGGTTCGGCTTCGGTTGAGATTGAGGGAGGAACTTTTCCTTTTACCATTGAATGGTCCAACGGTGCTACGGGCCAAGTCGTAGATGAGCTTACGCCTGGAGAATATGCTGTCACCATTACAGACTTCAATGGATGTGCAGCGAGTCATGAGATTATTGTAAATGAGGTAGAATGTGCATTTACAGTAGAAGCTAATGTTATACATGTGACGTGTTATGGTGGAAGCGATGCCAGTATTTCTATTTCGAGTGAGGATGATATCGCGTCCGTGGAGTGGAGCAATTCAGCATCCGGGATAAATATTGATAATCTAAGTGTGGGTAGCTTGACGGCCACTATCACGCTTGAAAATGGGTGTGAAAAAATAGAAACGTATAGCATAAGCCAGCCAGAGGCCATCACTTTTGAGAGTCAAATTACGGATGTGAAATGTTTTGGAGAATCCAATGGTTCGATTATACCTTCAGTTAGTGGGGGGAATGATGGTTATTCCTTTTTGTGGGATGATGGCAGTGAGACTTCAGATCGATATGATTTGCCATCAGGGATGTACTCCTTACAGATTACGGATCATTTGGGTTGTGTAGCAGAGACTAGCTTTACCGTTGCTCAACCGGAAGAGTTGAGCGTGGCTTCGTCGATGGTTATCGATCTTACCTGCGCGGATAGTGAGGATGGACAAATCTGTGTGTTTGTGGAAGGTGGCACAGAGCCCTATCAATTTGATTGGCAAGAACTTGAAGATGGCATGTCTAAAATGACGGATTTGGCAGCCGGTACATATCATCTCGTTGTTACGGATCTTAATCAATGCACATTGGAATCGGAACAAACGGTGGAGGCACCTTTGCCATTGGAAGTTACATTGGAAAGCATTTCTATTTCTGATGACAATGATGGCCAGATTTCTATTCAGGTAGATGGAGGAGTAGAGCCATATACTATTACCTGGTATCTGAACGATGAAGTTGTTGGTTCTGGATTGGAGCTTATCGATTTGGCTGAGGGAATTTATCGGGCAGTGATTACGGATGCGAATGGATGTGTATTGAATACTCCTGAGTATCTGCTTTCTCCGACAAGTACGGTCGAACTGCTACCAAGTGCGTATAAAGTATTTCCGAATCCTGCACGTACTACATTTACTGTGGTTTCATCAAATACGCTATCATTGGGTACAGTCAAAGTAATGACACCAATTGGACAAGATGTGACCAGTTTGGTGGATTTTGTTGATAACGGAAATGTGATTGTTGGGAATACGAATGAGTTGGTAAGTGGATTGTATTATTTGGAGGTGGTGCAAGATGGTAGAGGAGAAGGAGAGCGGGTGCCGCTGGTGGTTGTTGGGGAGTGATTTTGGAGGGCGCGGAGAGTTGTTTACACGGAGTATCTCGGAGAAGGCACAGAAGAGCACTGAGATTTTGGAATTGAGGATACGGAGGGTTGTTACACGGAGTAGCTCAGAGAAGGCACGGAGGAGCACCGAGTTTTGGGGCACGAAGATTTAAGAGATAGAAGAGATTACAAAAGGATCTTTGTGAAGCCTATGTGTAACTTAGAGAACCTTGTGGTTTCAAAAAAATATGATGGCTATGATGAAGATAATTTTTCTCACAGAGCTATTTTTAGGAGCGATATGAACTATTCAATGGTCTATGAGAACAAGGCCATAATATCATCTTGTGTAAGCGACTTCATAAAGCTTTCTTCCACGTGGATGATGTCTTTTGCCATTTTACGCTTTTTCTGTTGCAGGATCTGTATTTTTTCTTCGATAGAATCTTTGCAGATCATACGATAGGCGAATACGTGATTTTCTTGTCCGATTCTATGTGCACGGTCGATCGCTTGAGTTTCTGCGGCGGGGTTCCACCAAGGGTCTACCAGGAATACATAGTCCGCAGATGCTAAATTGAGACCTACACCTCCGGCTTTCAAACTTAGTAGAAAGATCCGGTATTCTTCGTTTTCATTGAAATTGTCGACTACTTGTTTTCTGTCTCGTGTAGATCCATCCAGATAAGAGTAAGGAATTTGAGCGGCTTCTACTTTTTCTTTAATGAGAGCCAACATGGATGTAAACTGAGAGATGACAAGCACTTTATGATTCGGAATGATCTCTGCCAATCGCTCAAGTAGAACGTCAATTTTTACAGACTCATTTGGATAGTCCTGTTCTTCATTGAGAAGTGCCGGACTATTACAGATCTGTCTCAATTTCAGCAAGGCTTCGATAACGAACATTTTGGAACGCTGGATTCCATTTTCGTTTATTTTTTGACTTACATAGTCTTTATATCGCTGCACAAACGCATCGTAGATTACACGTTGCTTGGTAGTCATTTCTACGTGGATAATGCTTTCTGTTTTTGGTGGAAGATCTTTAGCCACTTGTTCCTTGGTTCTTCTCAACAGGAAAGGTTTGACTAATTTCCTCAATTCCAGGCTAACGGCTTGATTGCCATAGACATCAATGGGTTCGGCAAAGTGCATTTTGAACTGAGTGCTGGACCCAAAAAATCCTGGGTTGATAAAATTAAATTGCGCATACAGGTCAAAGGTTTGATTCTCTATTGGAGTACCAGTCATTACGATTTTATTATCCGATTTGATGAGGCGCATTGCCTTATAACGTTTGCTGGTCGGATTTTTGATCGCTTGAGATTCATCCAATACACAATACGAAAAATGATGTTGCATGATTTCTTCAATATCATTGGTCACTGTACCATAGGTAGATAGAATGACATCGTATTTCTCAAAATGGCGTAAATCCAGTTTCCGTTTGTTGCCATGATATATAAGATAGGTAATCGATGGACAGAATTTTTTGATCTCATCTTCCCAGTTGAAGAGAAGAGATTTGGGAAGAACGATTAGATTGGTTCCGGAACCCAATTCTTTTTTGTAAGCCAAAAATGTGAGTACCTGTAGCGTCTTCCCTAATCCCATATCATCTGCCAGACATCCGCCGAAGCCAAAGTCATCCAGAAACTTTAACCAATAAAAGCCCTGTTTTTGATAAGGTCTTAGCTCGGCATTGATCGTTTCTGGAATTGGAACTTCTTCTATATTGTCAAAATCAAGAAGGAGACGTTTTCGGTAATCGATCTCCATCTTTAGTTGCTCATCATTGATTTCATCAAAAAGTGAATCGATCAGATTGAATTTCATCTTGCTGATCAATAGTTTGCCGTCGACCACATCACTATTTCTAAAAATAGCCGAAAGCCGGTCAATCCATTCTTCAGGTAGAAGACCTTGGGTGCCATCATTGAGTTTGACCGTTGTGCTGTTATTTAGGATGGCATCTCTAAGGGCCTTCATCTCTACGGATTGCTCCCCAAATGACATATCCACCTCGCCCTCAAACCAATCAATTCCTGAACTCAAGCTGATATTCACTTTTGCCTGATTCGGGTTGTAATTTATCTTCTCCAGATTTTCATAACCTGTAATAAGGATGTCGTTCTCCTTGCAAAATCGGTACAACTCAAAAATCCAAGGTGTGTTGATTACAGAATCCAGGTGTTTATAGAAAAATCCCAAATGTTTTTGACTTTCGAATTCTGGATCAAATGCTGCGAGCTTCTGAATGTAATTATCTTCTTCTGCCTGATCTCTCTTGATGCGTATTAGTTTTTCCTTGCCTGAAATGTTTTCAGCATCCAACACGGGTCTATATTTGACCTCATCTTCATATTTAATATAAGGTTGCAAGATCAGGCTGTTTCCACTTTCCGAAAGGTCGATACTTTTTTCTTGCGGAGTTATTTCTAATTCTTCCAGTGAGATGTTTTCACCTTTGAACTCCAATTTGGCAACGTGTGATAATTTTCCAATTTGCTCGTTGAATGATTCTCTGGATTTGATGGAGTATTTCAGAATTGGGCGTTCCATTAATAACTGAATCAACCGACTTGCCCTCAGGTTTTCAATAATATAAAACTTATTGTTGTGAAAAAGTAAAAGGGAATTGACATCACCCTGTAGGCTCTTAATCGCGACCTCTTCTTCACCAAACAGGATAAACCCTTCCATCACAAATTGAGCATTGTTCGACCGCGCTTTAACCAATACACGCGCTGGTGTTTCGGAAAATTCTACGTTGCGCATATCCGCTCTTCGAAAGCTGAACTTTTCCTTCATGTAATACAATGGGATTTGCCGCAGCGTCTCTAAATGCTTCGTTAAGAGGTTCAGCATTTTAGGATGCACACTATCCGGAAATTGATTGTTGTACAAACTGCGCACTTTCTCATAATCGAGATAAATGCTTCTAAGCAAAGGATTGATTTGTGAAGGGTCGTCAACGCTCTGGACACTACTGACGATTTTTTCGCTTTTTTTGTTGGATTTACCAGTTATGACATGAAGTCTTATCGGAATGGTATCTGAATTGTTATCAAGATAGATTGCTATTCCTTGCAAATTGTTATCCGTACTTTCCGCTTCATTGATGGCATTGTATGGAGAAGTATCATTGATCTGTTCCAACTTTTTGATAAGGAATATATGGTCTGAATAAGACACCAATTCTTTATCTTTTGGAATGTATTCCGGCCCTTTATTGGTGAGGGTAAGAGTGAAGAATTTTTCGACCTCTTCTGGTCCGGAGAGTCCATATTCTGTATACGCTATTTCTTTTAATCGATTGATGTTGGGGAAATTGGTCAATAAGTCTTTTAAACCCAGTTCGATAAAAATGTGATGAAGAGCTTTCATTTGATGGATGCAGAGCTCCATTACCTGCATATTGCAAGTACATTTTGTCGTAACCTTATTTTCGGCCAATAGAAATTTTACAGTCTCATATTCATAACTCTCCTTTTCCCATCGATGCGTCTTTTCACCGATGTCAAATGAGATGAGGCTATCAGAAATCGTATTGTATTTGACGATCATTTCCGAAGCGTCGCGAACTCTTGGTGGATATTGTGCCTCCAGGAGATATTTGGATAAAATCTTCTCGTCCAATTCCAGTTCACTAGAGCTATTGTGGATGGTATTGGTTTGGTTAATAATGTTAATAATCGCAGCGGAATTGTACTGGAATTTCTTCTTTAATCCATGTAATGCGGCCACTTGGTGCTTGCACATACCGTTGTCATAGTCACAAGTGCACGAAGTATTGATGTTTCTAAAATCCTGACTTACACCATTTTCTATAGTAACCGTATGGAGTTCTCCCGAGCTTACTGTCGCTGTACCTTTGTTATTCTCAGTATCGTAATCTATGGACCTTAACGCACCTATATTTGCCAGGGTTTTTCCCCTTTGTTGGATCGCTGGAGAAGCAAAATGTTCAATGTATTTATCAATGTTTTCTAACCAGTACAATGCTTTTGATTTTTGTTGTTTTTGCCGCAAATGGCAAATATGAGGAGATAAAAATTAAAAGAGTAAAAAATTGAAAAGAAAGTTGATAATAGAATAGTTGCAAAGACAGATTTAATAGAATTAAAAGATTGGGAAGATTATGACTGAGGAATCCGGCAGGGGTGAGTACAACAGTGTTCGAAGTGAAGGAACCGTGTTCGCGGGCTTGCATGTATTTAATTGAAAAAGTACATGAGAATAAAGAGATTGATTCTATGGGGAGGCTTTAATCTTTTCTTTTGCGAAATCATTACATTTGTTTTTTGAAGTCATTTTTGAGACTTTTTTACAGTAAATGAGTCTACAAGAGTGATATAATATAAAGCTAAAAAGTGAGAATGAGCGGTACTTTAGATGCGATTAGTAATACAGAATTTAATTTTCCAAATCAGGAGAAAGTTTATCATGGGAAGGTGCGTGATGTGTATTTTGTGGGTGATCAACTGGTTATGGTAGCCACAGATAGAATATCAGCATTTGATCATATTTTACCAAGAGCAATTCCTTATAAGGGACAAGTGCTGAATCAAGTAGCAAGTCATTTTTTGAATGCAACTCGAGATATTGTTCCAAATTGGTTGGAAGCTATTCCGGACCCTAATGTCGCCATTGGAAAAAAATGCAAACCAATTATGTTGGAGATGGTTGTTCGAGGTTATCTGGCAGGTCATGCCTGGAGAGAATATAAAGCTGGGAAAAGAGAATTGTGTGGAGAAATTATGTTGGATGGACTGCGCCAAAATGATCGATTCCCAAGACCGTTGATCACACCAGCGACAAAAGCAGAAGAAGGTCACGATGAGGATATCTCAAAGGCTGAAATTCTTGCGCAGGGGATTGTCACTTCTGCGCAGTGGGAACAACTGGAAGATTATGCATTGCAATTGTTTTGGAGAGGTACGGAAATGGCGGCGGAGCGGGGCCTTATCCTGGTCGATACTAAGTATGAATTTGGTTTGATTGGCGATGAAATAATTTTAATGGACGAGATTCATACGCCGGATAGTTCAAGATATTTTTATGCAGAGGGCTACGAAGAACGACAGGAAAACGGTGAGCCACAAAAACAATTGAGTAAGGAGTTTGTTCGTGAATGGTTGATGGATCATGGCTTTCAGGGAAAGGATGGTCAACTAATGCCTGAAATGCCGGATGAATTTGTTGAATTGGTTTCAAATCGATACATAGAATTGTACGAAACAATTACTGGTAAGACATTTGAAAAGATAAGTGAAGGGGATCCACTGGAACGGATTGAAAGGAATGTGAACGGGTATTTTAGAGTTTGAATTATGGAGTTGTTGAAGTATAGAGTTGTTGAGTTGTTGAATGGCAGAGTTGATTAGTGGCAGAGTTGATAAGTGGCAGAGTTGTTCAGTTATTGAGTTGTAGAGTGGGGGGGTGTTGAATTATTGATTTTTTTATAAAAGGGGACTTTTATGGCATATGATACATATCAAGAAGAGCGAATTAATCGGGTGCTAAAAGAAAAAAGTGCAGATTTTTATTCCAAGAAGATGATGGGAGGGCTTTGTTATATGATGGATGACAAGATGTTATGTGGATTGGTTAAAGATCAATTTATGGCTCGTATTGGAGTAGATGCGTATGAGGAAGCATTAGCAAAAGAACATGTTCACGAGATGAATTTTACGGGAAGAGCAATGAAAGGTTACGTTTTTGTGGATGCTGCTGGAATCGATATGGATGAAGATTTAGAATATTGGGTTCAAAAATGCATAGATTTCAATCCTATGGCTAAAAGCAGTAAAAAGAAGAAGAAAAAGTAATTGTTAATAAACGTATCATCATGCAATTCAGTACGGATCGATTGATTTTGAGACCTATGCGTTTGGAAGATGCACCTTTTGTATTCGAATTGGTAAATACAAAGGAGTGGATTGAGAATATTGGCCCCAGGAATGTCCCTTCGATAAATGCGGCAAAGAAGTACATTCAAGAAAAAATGGTCGATCATTATGAAAAACATGGTTACGGCAATTTTCTTATGATGAGAAAGGCAGATGGTGTTAAGATTGGATGTATTTCATTGTACAATCGCGATGATGTGGAAGGAGTGGATATCGGATTTGCAATGTTGCCGCAGTACATGAGTAAGGGCTATGCTTTTGAGGGTGCAGAAGTGATAAAATTAGCTGCCAAAGACGAATATGGATTAAAAGGCATAACGGCATTTACCACAAAAGAGAATGAGATATCGCAAAAATTAATCCTGAAATTAGGATTGGAGTTTAAGAAGACGATTATTTTTGGGGACGAAAAAGAGGAGTTGTTGTTTTATGAGTTGAAGTTTTAGAGATTGGAAAGATTGATGAGAGTTATTCCTAGAGAAGCCGAGAAATTGGAGAAGAACACCAAGGGGTTACGCGGAGTTTTGCTGAGAAGTTACAGTAGCGTCGAGAAATATAGGAAGTTCTCTTAAGCATGGTTGAAGGGTATGAGAGGTTTATTCTTTCGAATATATCCGAAGAAATATGAATAATTAGAGTCGCTTTTGCTGATTGAGAGCGATTGGACAAATTGAATACACATGAAATTAAAAACAGGAATTGTAGTATTGGGAATGGTACTTTTTGGTTTTTCGTCCTACGGGCAAGCCAACGGGAATTATTTTTACGATACGTTGACCATAATGGATTATACGACGAATACTGCGAGTGAGCGATTGTCGCAACTGAGGAAGCCGATCAACCGAAAATTTTATTTGAAATCAGATGTTGTTTCTTATTCCTTGTTTAAAGGGGAAGTGGTGCAACTTAATGCAGAGCAGATTAGTTCTATATTAGAGAATGGCCTTAGTTTGTTTATTGACAAATTAGAGCATCAGGGACACAAAAACCTGAAGCCATCCGTAATGGAAATATTGGACGCCAATAAAAATGTAGTTGAGACTGTGGATCTTGATAAAATTAAGCGAACAGCGCTCAATACGAAAATCAAAAAGGATTCAGTGGTACGATTTACCCGCTTTATTATTTCGGTAAATGAAGAGAAGTTGGGTCCTATTTTTATGGATGTCCAAGTCGTGGAATAAAATCTAAGGGTACTTGCATTGTTTTTTGGATGATGGCTGCGAAAGCATATTGTTGCTTAATGCTATATTTGCCATTCAAATTGAACTTACAATAGAAATCATTACAAATCATGTTCGAAAATTTAAGTGAAAAGTTAGAAGGTGCCTTTAAAAATTTAAAGGGAGAAGGAAAGTTAACGGAAATTAATATTGCGCAATCCATTAAAGAAATTCGTAGAGCGTTGGTATCTGCGGATGTCAACTACAAGATTGCTAAAGAATTTACGGATAAGGTAAAGGATAAGGCGCTGGGTTCGGAAAACGTGTTGGCTTCCGTCAAGCCGGGAGAATTGATGGTTAAGATCGTGTTGGATGAGATGATCGAATTGATGGGAGGTCAGGCTGTGGGGATCAATATCAAAGCCAACCCAGGTGTTATGTTGATTGCCGGTTTGCAGGGTTCTGGTAAGACCACGTTTACAGGAAAGATTTCTAAATATCTAAAGGAAAAAAAGAGTAAAAGGCCGCTTGTAGTTGCCTGTGATGTCTATCGTCCCGCCGCAATCAATCAGTTGACAGTAGTGGCTGAACAAGTAGGTGTAGCCATTTATAAAGAACCAGAAAATAAAGATCCTGTATCCATTGCACAAAATGCCATCGTTTATGCCAAAGCCAACAGTCACGATGTGGTAATTGTAGATACCGCCGGACGTCTTGCCGTCGATGATGAAATGATGGATGAGATCGAAGCGATCAAGAATGGTATCAATCCTACGGAGACGCTTTTTGTAGTAGATTCCATGACGGGGCAGGATGCGGTTAACACGGCCAAAGCTTTTAATGATCGCATCAATTATGATGGAGTAGTTTTGACCAAGCTTGATGGTGATACACGTGGTGGAGCCGCCTTAACGGTAAAATATACGGTAGGAAAACCGATCAAATTTGTCAGCAATGGCGAAAAGATGGATATGTTGGATGTATTTCATCCGGAGCGAATGGCGCAACGTATCCTGGGTATGGGAGATATTGTTTCTTTTGTTGAAAAAGCACAGGAACAATTTGATGAGAAGGAAGCCAAACGTCTCGAGAAAAGAATACGTAGAAACAAGTTTGACTTTAATGACTTCTTAGGTCAGCTCAATCAAATCCGAAAAATGGGGGATATTAAATCCTTGGTCAACATGATTCCGGGAATGAGTAAAATGACGAAGAATTTGGATATTGATGATAGTGCGTTTTCAAAAGTTGAAGCAATAATCTTTTCGATGACCCCAGAAGAAAGATCTCGTCCTGAGCTGTTAAATATGTCTCGTAAACGAAGAATAGCGAAAGGAGCGGGGAAGAATATTCACGAAATCAACATGTTTATCAAACAATTCGATCAGATGCGTAAAATGATGCATCAAATGAGTAAGGGCAAGGGAATGGACCGGATGATGGGCGGTATGCCGGGAATGGGGAGAAGAAGATGAAATCTTAATTGAAAATGGAAAATTGATAATGTATAATTGAGCATTTTCTTAGTCACGTGGGATTGTACTTTTTGTGATGGCCTGATTTATTATATTTTCATTATTAATGTGTTTTGAGACATTCTCGTCTAATAATATTTCTATTATCATTGGTAGAAGGCTAATTTTTATTGCGGTTGAGAAAATGAAATGTATATTTAGGATCAAATCAATTCAAACCAATGAAAAAGCATATTTCCTTTTTAACATTTACCCTACTTCTTTGTTACCAGTCTTTTGCAAGTAGTATTTGCCCTGATCCACCAGTCAATGATAGTCCATGCATTTCTGATAACAACCCACCGATTGACCTTTCAGATGTGGGTACACATATAGGCACTACATGTTGCGCTACACTTGATGTGCCAAATTTGAAATGTAGTTTTTCCGGTGAAGAAGCTTCCGTTTGGTACTCCTATACACCCAATACCAGTGACGAAGGCTATCTAATAACACTGGCAGCTATAACTGCGGATACAACAGAGGAAATTTTGAACATAGAAATCTATACCGGAATGCCGGATCAAGGCTGTATTGGATTTGAAGAAGTGGATTTCTATTCGTGTGAAGTTGCTGAGACCAGTTTTAAAATAGGAAATTGTTTTGCTGAAGGAGAGCTGATTTTTATCAAGGTCTCTACATTTGGTGCGGAAGAAAATTGCAGTGAATTTGAAATTAGTGTAGTGCCCGATTCTCCAACATGTGTTCACTTTTCAAATAGTTGTGAGGCGCTTGATAATGCTTTAATCTTAGAACCCATTACGTTGGAGAATTTTGAATTCAATTACTATTGCGCCCAAGGCTGTTTGGATTTTGCCTGTAGTCAGGATACTGATTTGGGTGGTTGTCCAGAGTTTCTTGAAGCGCCTACCGTTTGGTTTAAAGTTCGACCAGATCAAATGGCTTATCAAATGTTTTCATCTATCGAGCCACATGGAGATTGGGATCCCATTTGGTCGGTTTTTACAGGGCCGGACTGTGATAGCCTACAAATAGCGAATTTGGATAACGTAGCGATCTGCAGCAATGGTGACAATACACCCGAACTTCATCAAACCACTATTGAACAGGATGAAGAATTTTATTGGATAATGGTTTCTGCAGATCCTTCGAGTATTCCACCGTCCGGTATTGATCAAGGAACATTTGACATTTGTGTGTCAACTGTAATAAATCGAGTTGTTTGTATTGGAGATTTGGAAGGAGGTGATTGCGGACATGAATCCCTTGTAATTGAGATTGTCGATAGGGAGTATCAGGGTTCCTTGGACGGTCCATTTTTTCCGGGTGAAGAGGTCGTTGTCAATATCAATTTTTTCTATGACGCGACAGAGAGTGGTGCGGATTGGTTCCAGGGGTTTGTTCCAAAATTTGGTAAGGGTTGGGATATGGATCAATATGATTTTAATAGCAAAGTTCCAATGGCCAATGGACAAAATGGAGTTTGGTTTGAAGAAGGTGAAGATTTAGCTCCCATAATACAAGAGCCCGTTCCCATACTTTGTACTTACAGAGATGACGATGGTGTTTTGAAATTGTGTAATCAATTGTGTGAACCCTGTACGGAATGCGCTGGGCAAGGTATACAAAGAGGTGATCCTTTGCCGAGTGGATATTTTTGGGTTTCCAATGGCGGTGGCCCGGATTGTGAAAACGATGGATCTCCTGGAGAGGGCTGGGGAATAGGAAGTATTACCGCATCCATTGAATGGACTTTTAACTTGAAGGTGAAGACATTTGATGCCATAGAGGACTGTAATGAAGATACTGATTTGAGCATTAGTTTCCAGACGTTTAGCGATGGAGTTGCCGGCTGTTGGGACGATCCCCAGGCGGAATGCTTATTGGATAGAGGCATGTATGGACCCGTCTGGGAAATTAGATGTACAAATCCTATTCCAGCCATTCTTGCGGATAACGAGGAAATATGCACAAATCGAAGGACAGATATTGCCGTTCAGACGGAGGATGGGTCGACATATAATATTAGAGTCGAAGTAGAGAATAATCCAAATGTACAAGGAGAAACAGACCACAGTTTTATAGGTGGTTTTGGGGTTATTGAAGATGATTTGTTGAATGTTACCAACGATGTACAAATAGTTACGTACAATGCATTTGTGGATGATCCCGCATTTCCGGTAACCGGCCCAGTCAAAAAGATTGAAGTAGCAGTGTATCCTGAACTCAATGTTGATTTTCCTCCGACTTTTGTCTGTGAGGGTGAGTGTGTTGAACTTCAACCTGATCTTAATGGAGGAAGCGGTATGCCACGATTTTACCAATGGAGCACAGGTGATACAACGGATATTTTGACGGTTTGTCCATTGCTAACTACAACTTACTTCGTTACCGTTACCGATAGTTTGGGATGCTCAGATGTAGCTGAGGTACAGGTAGATGTAAAACCGCCAGTTGAATTCGAACTACCAGAAAGTATAGAAGTGACCATTGATGAGGATCATGATCCTTTGAATCCGGATTATGTAGTTTGTGCAGATTTTACGAGTGGAAGTTCACCTTATATTATTACTTGGGAACAACCCATTGGTCTATTTGGAAGCCTCTCTGGAATATTTGGAGAATGTTTTACTATTGATGAAAGCTTATCTTCCAGTACTGGCGGTAATGATGGGCAGTATTACTTGAAGGCATGGGTAACTGATTTTTTTGGCTGTACGGCTGTCGATTCAATGCTAGTCACCATCCTTGGAGATAGTATTGTGGATGAAGACCCCAAGCTAATAATAGACTATTTCATTGATGATAATGGAGATGGAATTCGAGATTCTTTGGAGAATTCCTTTGGTGAAGGAGCATTTTTACTAGATCCTCCTGGAACTATTTTTTATAATACTGCTGTAGGACCGGACACAATAGAGTTGGACGAAGGCATATATTCATTGGCGTATATCCCTTTTACTACTGATTTATGGACATTAACAACCGATAGTGTGGTGAATATCACATTGGATTCGTTGAGCAATTGTGGAGTTGTCGAATTTGGGTTGATGGCTTTCGAGGGAATAAGAGATCTTAAGCTGACTAATTACTTGATTCCGAGATGCAATACAGATCAAGAATTTCATGTCATTGTAAAAAATCGAGGTACGTCTTCAGTAGACGGTTGGTTATGGCTTGATTTGGACGAAGAAATCGTTCCGGAAGGCCTTTCTACCTCTTCGATGATTGATACGTTTGTTGAACCAAATAGAGTGGGGTGGTATTTTGAAGATTTATTGCCTGGTACATCCTTAGATAGATCGGTAATGGTATACATTCCTGGTCCACCGGATCTTCCTGTGGGTTTTGTACTTGGGCATCAATTGACTGTCGAATTGGAAAACTCGGACGGCACAAGTGAAATATGGGATGAACAAACAATTAGCGGTGCTATTCAATGTGGTTATGATCCAAATGATAAAGCGGTTGATCCCAGCAGTATAAATGGATACACCCGTATTGATCAGGAAGAGTTGATTTATAAAATACGCTATCAGAATACAGGGAACGCTCCAGCGATTAATATTCAAATCCTGGATACATTATCCGAATTTTTGGATATTTCCTCAGTAAGGTATATGGCGGGAAGTCATGATGCAGATCTTACTTTCTCAAGGGTGGATGACCGTGTTTTAATGTTTACTCTTGATAATATTTATCTACCGGACAGTACGACAGACTTCGAAGGAAGCCAAGGGTTCATTTTGTTTAGTGTGGCGATTCATGAAGATATTCCTGAGGGTACAAACATTCAAAATACAGCTCACATTTATTTTGATAATAATCCCCCCATCACTACAAACACGACTCAAAACATTCTTTACTACGATATGGATGAGGATGGATATTTCAGTATTGACGACTGTGATGACGAAAATCCAGATATTAATCCCGATGCGGAAGAAATTCCCAATAATGGCGTTGACGAGGACTGTGATGGTGAAGATGAGGTGACAATTGATGTGGAAGATCAAGAGCTTCAGAATATTACAATTCAACCGAATCCATCAAATGATGCATTTGTCATTTCCTTAGAATCACAATTAGAACTGGATTACATTATTCGAGATATTATAGGCAAGGAAATAGGGCGGGGGAAAATTTCATCCAAGAATCACACGATTTACTTGGGAGATCAGCCGAATGGGGTTTATTTGATTGGTTTTTTGAATAAAGGAAATAAGAAAGGAGTGTTTCAAAAATTGATAAAAATATAAGCGATATCTTCTAAGGCCGCTATTCACTTTTACATGTTCTGAGTGAGTCAATTGTGGTAGCTTGGTTTTAGCAAAATCTTGTGCGAGCCAATTTCTTTGCAGGAAGTGACTTTATTGAAGATTATGAGTCTCATCCATATGAGAGAATAAAGCCATTTATTTCGGAATGAAATTATTGTTATGACTTTGTGCATAACTAGAATAGAAGGAGGAGTTTTCTTATTATTGTTTATAATTAACTAATTTTTAAAAGGTAGAACAGATGGAAATCAACATGGAAAATATATTGCAATCAATTTATGATTTTGCGCCAAGGGTATTAATGGCATTGGTGATTCTTATTATCGGTTTTTGGATTATTGGAAGATTGAATAACTACATAAAGAAAGGAATCGAAAAGTCAGGGATTGACGATACATTGGCTTCTTTTCTTACTTCCATTGCATCTGTCACTATGAAAATCATGCTGTTGCTATCTGTAGCGGCAAAATTTGGCGTGAACACCACATCATTTGTGGCCATTTTGGGTGCCTTGACTGTAGGTATTGGTATGGCTTTGAATGGAAGTATTGGGCATCTCGCAAGCGGAGTAATGTTGATGATATTCAAGCCTTTTGTGGTGGGCGATTTGGTTGAGATAGGCGGTGGACATACAGGAACAGTAGAAGCCATTACCGCTTTTAATACTACATTGCTTACGTTGGATAATAAAAAGATAATTGTTGCAAATAGTAATGTCACAGGAAATACGATTACCAATATTTCAGGACAAGGAACGGTAGGAGTAGAATTAACTTATGGAATTGGCTACAATGACAGTATTGATAAAGCAAGAAAGATAATTTTGGCTGTAGGTGAATCTTGTCCTCATATTCTAAAAGAACCGGCGCAAGGTGTTGTAGTTGCAGAACTTGCCGACAGTTCTGTCAATCTGGCTACTCGTCCGTTTTGCAATAGTGAGCATTATTGGGATGTCTTCTTTTATATGCAAGAACATGTAAAAAAAGCTTTTGATGAAGAAGGAATTTCAATTCCGTTTCCACAAATGGATATTCATTATCAACAAATGAATTAGATCGGTTTTATTGTTTTTCGAAAAAAGGAGAAAGGGTAAAAAAGTTTGCAGAAATTGTAATCCAGGTAAATTGATACTCGAGTTATAGAGACTACATTTGCATGTAGTGATTGAAGTTGAGTTCCATTTTGATTCTTATGGGATGATGAATGCGATCGGTTGTATCAATCATAGATTTCCCAAGAGATATTCTGCATCCTTTTCTATTTTTTGTAGTTAGATCAATTCATGTTGGTCGCATAATGTACCCTGTAACTTATATGAGAAAAATAAAACTATACATTGCAATGAGCCTGAATGGTAAAATTGCCAAAGCTGATGGCGCAGTAGATTGGCTGGATGCCATGCCAAAGCCGGATGGTTCAGATTACGGCTATAATGATTTTTACAATTCAGTGGATACAACCATTCAAGGATACAACACTTACCAGCAGATTATGAGTTGGGGGATAGAGTTTCCGTACAAAGGGAAGAAAAACTATGTATTGACTTCAGATACTTCGCGCAGGGATAATCGCGATGTTAAATTTATCTCTGGCAATCATATTGAATTCGTAAAAAACTTAAAAGAAATGGACGGGCAGGATATTTGGTTGATCGGTGGTGGAGCTACGAATGCTGCCCTTCTCAATGCCAAGCTTATTGATGAAATCTACTTATATGTCATGCCCATTATATTAAATGAAGGCGTTGATATATTCGCCATCTTGGAAAATGATAAATCCATTGAGTTGAAACATAGTAAAACGTATACGACGGGAGTGGTAGAAATGATCTATCAGCTGTAGGTAGTTTATAAATTAATACCTTGCGTAGAATTACGTAAATAATGCGTAATTCTACGTAATAATGCGTTTATGCCACAAGAATTGTATTTAAAATTTGGAACTACAGATGTTTTCTCCATATATTTAGTTAATTAATGATCACGTTAAGTGTCGCGCACAAGTTAAGTTAAGAATCGTAATAAAACCAAGTCTGCCAAAAATATAACACCCTCGCAGGTAAGAAGTATTTCTTGCTTTTTTGAATGTATTTTCATAAAATAGAGGTTAGATCATCGTGTATTAAATAGATAGTTAATCACTTGTTATTATAAACCAAAAATGATAGCGAAAGCATTCAGCCATACCTCTACTGAGATGATCTATATGGTAGTAAAACGTAATTGAAATAATGTTAAGATTTCAAAAAACTAACTTTTTTAAGGGAATATGTGTATTCCTAGTTTTAGCTATTTTTAATTTAAGTTGTCAAAGTTCCTATCAGGCATCGGATTGTGAACCCTTCGCTACTCCAATTGCATATCAAAGTTTTGAAGAGCTTCAGGAGAATGTCCACTTTGCTTTGGATGTAGCGTCTACTATGAATAGATTGGACGGTTATACTAGCATTAATGATGCGTATGCAGGACTTTTTGAGCCTTCAGATGTAACAGATCAGTTGGCAAAAGACATGAACAGTGAATACGTCTTGAGCAATCAGATAGGAATAGATGACTATTTGGATTCGAAAGTTGCGACAGAGGATCTGTCAGAGGATTTGGCGGAAGAAATAAAGCATCTTCTCTCAAATCTTGAAAGCATTCCAGCAGAGAATCAAAGTGTCGCATTTATTTTTGATTTTTTGGAAAGTCAAAAGAACAATCCATTGCTTTGTCCATCTGATTCACAATACTTTAATGCGTATATTGATACGCTTATTTCACTTCTGAGCTATCATTTTCTAATAGGTACAGATGCCTTACAGTCTAAAATTAATAGTGAAGTGCGCGGCTGTAATTGGTTTCAAAAACTAGTATGTCTGGCGGTAGCAGCTACTATATTTTCTTTTGTACTATCCCAAGTCGTAGATAAAACGATATATCCGATTATTTTAAGTGCAGATAAAGTTACGCACAACGATAAAGAGTTGAATGAAGATCAGAAAGAAAATTTTGCGCTATTACTTTCATTAGCTGCAGCCTACCTCGTTGCCTTTCATGCCTACGACTTTTGCTGTCCTGGAGATGGAGTGCCTGAGCAAGAGTGTAATGAACCTACAGGTTCAGTATTGTATTCGACGAATTGTGATGATCATCGGTATATTATTGTAGGGCCTAGTGAGTATGCTTCTACGCAATGGGATAATGATAATACGGATCCAAATTCTGTGGTTACTATTCGGCCAGAACTAAATTTTAATGTACCTTCTCTTGGGGATTCTAGTATAATTAGGGCCATTGTGTCTTGCATTGCTAATGCCGATGAAGTGGACTTATACGATTGGGCTGATGCACTATTGGTAGATTATATACCACTTCCCACGAGTTTGGCTTGGGCCTACACGCCACCAAACACTGCTCAGATAGGCGCAAGTTATGAAATAGCCGTAACTAATGGAACCACTGAAAACCTGCAACTTGCATGGTCGGTTACACCTCAGGGTGGAGCAGTAACATCCATAGGGCCATTCTCTGGAAAATTAACCTTTTTTACATCAGGATCCAAAGTAGTGAAAGCAACTTTAACTGACATTTGTACAGGCGAAAGTAAGAGTGTGTCAAAAACGGTGAACGTAAATTAAAATATTATGGGACATTTTAAATATATAGTTTTAGTGATACTTTTTTGTGTCATTGTTTCATGTGAAAAATATGAAGGCAATCCAGATAGATTTGCTACTTATGATCGGTTGATGGCAGGGATGGACTTATCTTGTCCCGAGGGAGAGGCAGACATGTTCCTTAAAGCAATAATAAATGACAGAGAACTTTGCTATCTACAAGGTGTAGAGGGTAGAAGGTTTGAAGCAAGGTATTACTCAAATTTTACAACACCTGGTCCTGGAACGAGTGTGGGTAATGAACCCACGGAAGTCAGAAGAAGAATTGGTATGAGTTTCGATCATACAGGGTTTATTGAAGGGGATGACTATGTAGAGTTTTGGCTACCATTTATGCCAGGAGATACTGATGAGATAACATATCTAAAAACTTTTTTTGAGAAAGAGGAGTATAAGGTAAAGGATGAAATGAATAGAGATGAAGATATTCGTATTCAACTCAGAATGCTGAAAAGAGTAAATGAAACAGCGGGTTTAGGTTATAATATCTCTTCCACATATGGGGACCAAGAAGGCAGCTTCCTTCGTGTAAAATATGTGAAGATCGACGAAGATGAAGAATCAATCCGATTCGATTTTGAGTTAGAATTTGAATGCAATCTTTATCATTTTTATCAAAATGGAAGAGAAGGACTTTGGAGCAAGTTGACCGATGGAGTGCTGAAAGCTGAAATTACGTTGGAAAAAGAGTAGTTTTTTAATATAAATGTTCAAGAAAAGAGGAGCAGAAAATAGAGATTAGGTTTCTGCTCCATGTTTTGATTCCCCAATTAACCCGAATTACCGTCCTCATTACTTACTATTCGCCACCTAAAATCTAACTATCTATGAAAAAAATGATTGTTTTATTCGATCTGATAGTTTTTCTTCTGATGTTGATGTAACGTCGAT
>JBCCVV010000021.1:0-44672 GCA_039194925.1 Bacteroidota bacterium | reverse complement strand
CGGTAGAGTTTCTAAACATGATGGACACCACTGAAGTAATCCAAGTAGAGTATAAAAAATGGGTTGAAAGTGAATATGGAAAACTTGCAAAAGAGATTGAAATTGTTCAAGCAAAAAAAGATACGTTCCATTTCGATTTTAAAACCATCGAAATAAATAATACAACCAGTTACAGCATTAAGTCTGAGTAATTATTTGATCTCTACTACTTCTGAAAACCCTTGCGAAATTTCTGTTGTGTGTTTACTTCTACATGCTAAGAACACATTTTGTATTAAGTAAAATCTTTTTCTTAAAACAACTTTTGAATCCCTATGGATGGAATAATTGTATTCCCGATCGTCGTACCTTCCGGATTGCTTATATTTCTCATTTGAAGGTACTGAATAAGAAATTCTATGTTCCAATTGTTTTTTATCTCGTAATTAAGACCAGGACCAAACGCATAATTGAACATTACACCATTATTTTCACTAATATTGTTGATAACATCAGACGTATACCAAATGTAACCAAACCCAATGTTGGCATCAACAAAAAAGCTCCATCTATCTTGGCTTAAATATCTGCGATAATAAATATTTGAACCCAAAGAATGTAAACGCTCGTCGTCAAAGAATCCAATGTTCACACTTCCCCAAAACGGTCTTAAACCTATGGCATTTTTCTGATTGAAAATCCAGCCATAGTTGCCATACAATGCCCAACCATTAAATCCATTACCATTTAATCCACCACTGATGTAATAAATTGGAAGACCCGTTATTCCTATTTGCTTTGAAACACTGGTACTATCATCTTGTCCATAAGTAATGATCGAAATCAATAAAAGAACAGCTATCAGCTTTAATTTGGTCTTCATAATAAATCTATCTAAGAATCTTAACTATATATCAACGGAACCTTAAAACAAGCAGAATGTTCGAGACCTATCTAAAAATTATTGATTTATCTACACGAATGTCTCTGCTACCCCAGCATCTACTTTTTACTTCCGAAATAGCATAGGAACCTCAAAAGAAAAGAATATGAATTGGACAAAAAAAGCTGTTCTTTACTTCTTTCCCTTTTTCAAATAGTCATCAAGTCCCCCAAGTTTATCTTCCCAGAAAGCCCCCAATTGGTCCAAAAATTGATTGACTTCACTTAACGCTTCCAGCTGCACAAAACAGTTTCTTTGTCTGCTATCCGTACTGTCCCTTTCAATTCGCACAAGGTTGCTTTCCGTTAAAATTTTGATATGTTTGGAAACCGCTGGTCTCGAAATATCAAATCGTTCTGAAATCGTGTTGACATTTTCTGGCTTTTGAGCAAGAGAAAGTAATATTTGCCTTCTTGTTGGGTCAGCAATTGCCTTAAAAACATCTTTCATTTCGAAAGGTATTTGGAAAGTTGAACAGAAAGAATCTTCTTTTTCCAACCGCTGGATAGTATTCTCCTCACGATAATGCTATTAATAAAGCCCTCAAATCCGCTATGCTCAAAATCCAATCTTGTTTGGTTTTCCAATGCCGTTAATTTAAACGTAACGATGGTATTTTTTAATGAACCTCCGCTCCAGCTATAGGAAAGTATTTTATTTACGTCTAACTCTAAAACTTTACAGTTGACAATTCCATCAAATCCAAGAGATGGTTTAGTAATGAATTGAAATTCATGTCCAATTTGTGGTTCAAAATCGCAGGGCATGAGCCATTCGCTTAAGGCCTCCCTATCCGTAAGTGCTTGCCAGACTTTTTCTACGGGGTAATCGTAGATCTTCGTTAATGTTATGGATTTGCTCATTTTCAGTTGGTTTTATATGCTTCTTGTATCGTTGAAATTATCTCCTCGTCAAAATCCGCTTTGCTTTGTATGACCGTGTAGGCATTTATCCTTACACTGCCATTTGTTGGCTTAGCAGAAAACCTGGGATTTGTATGATTTTGGGGAAGATTTAAACCCAGTTTTATGCTATCCCCTTTGGCCTTTGTAAGTATGGCAAATTGATTTTTTCTATAAAATGGAATATACGTTTTACAGGGTTGAATGCGAATGTCTTCAGCTATTTCCAAAATCTTGGCTTTGGAAAATTCGTAAAGATCCATTGTTTTTTCCGTGTTGAAAATTGTATCCGCAAAAGTAGTTGGGTCTGCATAGTTATCTTTTCCATTAAAATGTTCAAAAACCTTTTGAGCTTGAAAATGTCCAAGACCATTTTTAGTTTTCAAAAATGAAATGATTTCCTTTTTGTCCTGGATTACTTCACTTTTTAAAACTTCTATCCACTCTTCCACAGATTTTCCTGTTTTTTCCTTGAGATTGCGAATGATTGCTTCACCCATCTGTTTTGGTCTTAATGCCATATTTTCACTATTTAAGTAACTTTTTGGTTACACAAATATATGAAACCTTTTGGTTACGCAAACTAAATTCGACAAAAATGATGGGATATTCAAAAAGCCAAAACCCTTAGGTAAACCAGAATGATCATTATTTTTGATGAACGAATTGAATCTTGAAAAGACGTTTTGCACCTAATTCAGAATATTAATCAATCAAAAATCCAATGACCAAAAAAGTATTAATTACAGGAAGCAGCGGAAGAATAGGCCGTGCATTACATTGGAAGCTTTGCCAAAAATATGATGTCTCGGGGCTTGACCGGTCTCCATCATCAGCCACTTCCATAATCGGCGATATTTGTAATTACCACAAACTTTTGGAGTCATTTAAAAATGCTGAAATCGTATTTCATGCAGCGGCTCTGCATGCACCTCATGTGGATCATTACTCCGAAAAAAAATTCCATGAAATAAATGTGCATGCCACTGAAAACGTGTGTAAGGCAGCTTTGGCTTCCGGAGTTTCGCAAATCGTATTCACAAGTACTACGGCCTTGTATGGATATGCAAATCAAGGAAAGGAAAAAGCCGTTTGGATCAATGAACAAACAATTCCCAAGCCAAGAACGATCTACCACAAAACTAAATTAGAAGCAGAACAACTTTTGAGAGGTTACGCAGGAGACAACCTGAAGATCAGTATAATTAGAATGTCAAGATGTTTTCCCGAGCCCGTTCAGCAAATGGCGGTTTATCGACTTCATAGAGGAGTAGATTACCGAGATGTAGCTGACGCCCACATCCTTGCAAGCGAAGCACAGAATACAAAAGAATTTGAAGTATTTGTCATATCAGGCAGTACACCGTTCTTAAAATCTGATCTCGAAGAACTAGCAAGAAATCCTGAAGCGGTCATTCGACAAAGGCATTCTCAACTCGCCAATGAATTTGATAAAAGAAATTGGCCGTTCCCGGAATCAATTGACAGGGTTTATGACCCTTCGTACGCGGAAAAGAAATTAAGTTGGAAATCCAAAAGAGGTCCACTTGATGTACTAAAGCAATTCGATAATGAAGATTATGAAATCCTGCCAAGGAATTGAATTAAAGTTACAAAGTCATTCAATTGTGCAGTATAGATACAAAAACAACAAAAAAACGGGTAAGCATGCGAATGTCAATATATGCTCTGTACATAAATTTGACCGATCATTCCTAAAACATAACGCGCGTGAAACTATAACTCAGGTTTATGTCAATTTAAATTAAGTCTATGATAAATAGGAAAATGAGACTAAAGAGAGAAGATTGAATTTTATAAGTTATTCGTTGCTTAAAATGAAATTATAAAGATGAGAATACTATTACTTATTCTAACAGAAACGGTATTTTGTTATGAATAATGAAACGCTTAAAAAGAAACTAACATATTGAAGATGTATATGAAAGACAAGTCTTCGCTTTCAACGAAAGATTTTCATTACCATGCTTCATTTTGTTTATATAGCCCAGATTAAAGATGGAAGGACTAACATACATAGACAACTTTTTAGACACCCCAGGGGAGTTATTCACATACCTTGAAAATAATGTGGAGTGGGACGAAAGTATGCATTCACGGAAAACAGCAAGTTTTGGCGTACCGTATAATTATTCTCAAATCCAATACCATTATCAACCCTTCCCTGGTGCAATAGAAAACCTAATTGATCTGATAGAAAAAAACTTGGGGTTCAAGCCCAATAACTGTTTGATTAACTATTATTCCAATGGAAAGTCAACTATGGGTTGGCACTCTGACAGGACCGATATACTTTTCGATGGTACCGGTGTAGCAATCGTCTCTATCGGAGATACCAGAGTATTGAGATTTAGAGAAATAGACCAAAAAGACAATAAAGTGGATTATTCTTTACCTTCAGGATCAATGATCTATATGACAAAAGAAGTGCAGAATAAATGGCATCATTGTATACCTAAATCCGTAAGTGAAGGCGGAAGAATAAGTTTGACATTTAGAAAATTATTGGTAGAGCAAGATGCCAGGATAATGCCCTAAATGCTCCATATCATCAATACTATTGGCAAACGACTAAAACTTGACAATGAGCATATTAAAAGACTTGCCTGAACTCTTAAAAGCTGAAGTGATCACTCAGGAGACCGCAGATAGAATTCAGGATTACTATGAAAACAAGAGCAGCACTTCTACAAACAAACTCTTTATTGTTTTTGGAATTTTAGGTGCGATATTGGTCGGTCTGGGCATTATCCTGATCATTGCACATAATTGGGATGAGCTCTCCCGATCAACAAAAACATCGTTTGCATTTCTGCCATTGATCATTGGACAACTACTCTGTGGCTATGTATTGCTAAAAAAACGGGATAGCATCGCATGGAGAGAGAGTGCCACCGCTTTCTTGTTTTTCTCTGTTGGCGCCTGCATAGCACTGATCGGTCAAATCTACAATCTACCAGGAAAATTGAGTTCCTTCCTTCTTACATGGATGCTTCTTTGCCTTCCCCTGCTATATGTAATGCGGTCCTCTATTGCATCCTTGCTTTATTTATGCGGGATCACCTATTATGCCGGAGAAACGTGCTATTGGACATTTCCAACTACTGAATCCTACCTCTACTGGTTGCTGCTTCTGCTGGCCCTCCCCCATTACTATCTTTTGTACAAGAAAAAACCCAAAGGCAATTTTATGACTTTCCACAATTGGATAATTCCATTATCGGTGGTCATTACGCTGGGAACAATTGCAAAAAATGTAGACGATCTAATGTTCATGGCCTATATCAACCTGTTTGGGTTGCTCTATTTAATCGGACACCTGGATTTTTTCAGCCAACAAAAATTAAGAAATAATGCCTACAAACTATTGGGTTCGCTGGGCACAGTCGTACTCTTATTGGCACTCAGTTTTAATTGGTTCTGGGAAGAATTAAGAACTAAGTCTATTCCTTTTGATGAGATTATTGGATCGCCTGAATTTTTTGTCTGTGCGATCACATTTGTTCTGGCTGGTGGGTTATTGTATGTACACCTAAAACATAGACGGTTGAGTGACATCAAACCTTCAGCCCTGATCTTTGTGCTGTTTGTGATCACATACACGATCGGATTATTCTCTTCTTTCGCTATAGTGCTTATTAATCTTTTTGTTTTTACAATTGGAATTTTAACCATTCGAGAAGGTGCCAAGAACGATCACCTGGGTATATTGAACTATGGCTTACTGATCATCACAGCATTGGTGATGTGCAGGTTTTTTGATACAAATTTAAGTTTTGTGGTGCGGGGAATCATGTTTGTGTCAGTAGGTGCAGGATTCTTTGCTACCAATTATTGGATGCTCAAAAAAAGAAAAATAAATGAACAGTAGTAAAATACGTTTGATAGCATTTATTCTGGTTGCTTTGGCACAACTGTATGTTCCTGCCAAGATGATCTGGAACAAAGAAGATATTATAGCTACAGGGGTAGAGTTTAAATTCAAGACCGCTCCCGTAGACCCGAATGACCCTTTCCGGGGTAAATACATCAATCTCAATTATGAAGATATCACAGTTGCCGTTGCTAATCCTCGGGATTGGACGATAGGAGAATCCATTTATGTCCTATTAAAAACCGATAGTACTGGATTTGCAAAAATAAAGTCCGTCTCAAAAATCAAACCAACCGAAAATGAAAACTTTATCAAGGCGAAAGTGTGGTCGGTATACCCAAGCGGGCATAATAAGTTAACCATTGAATACCCCATGGACAGATTTTATATGGAAGAATCCAAAGCGTATGATGCGGAATTAAGCTATCGAGACTCACAGCGCGATACGAGTAAAATAACCTATGCTTTGGTAAGCATCAAAAACGGAGAAGCAGTACTAAAAGAAATTCTTATTGATGGCACTCCAATAAAAGAAATCGTTGAAAAAAATCAACAACGAAACAAAGAATAAAAACTCTTGCCACAAACTTGCATTACCAGAAGCCTTCCAGGAGAGCTGAATTTAAGAAGAAATATGAATGGAAAATCCGCTCCTCAAAAATACTAAACGGTCATAATGATAACCCATGTCCACGTCTCCACCATTTATGAGTGCTCGCTAGAACGCGCTTTCAAAACACCCATTCTCTGTGATTTATCGAAAGTGCATACAGGATTTGGATTTATACCCAAGGTAACCCACACGACCGAAGATAAAGATTGGGGCAAAGCCGGGTCAAGTAAGAAGGTATTTGTCGCTAAATCTCTAACGCAGAAAGGCGGTTTTGCATTTGTGGACCATGTTATAGAACGACAGGAGAATCAATACTGGCAGATTCAGGTAGATGATTTTCAATTCTGGATGTTGGGATTTTATAAGTTTGTGGGAGAATGGCATACGACACGGTTGGAGCATGAAAAAATACAAATCGATTATTCCTATCGTTTACACTCCAAAGGGTATCTGCTCTATCCATTTTGTTGGATTTTTGGAAAAGTCGTTTGGAACAGATATATGAAAAGAGTGTTGGAAAATATCCGGGAAATGGCGAATAAGAAGGAGCAGTATCTCTATGAGTAACGACCCATCCAATTTGTTTTTTTTGTCGTGAATTGTAATGCAGATTGGAAATAATGAAATATAAATTAAATAACACGTTCACATTTGCCGTTGAACCTTATGAAAAGAAAGCACGGTTGGTCGTATTTGATGGAGACGATGAATTCGTTTGCAGAAAAGAAAGGATTCCCGTGTTGAATGAATTTTTGGAATTAATGGAAGGCAAAATTTTTAAGGGACGATTGCAGTTGGTAAAAGAGCAAGCCACTATCAATATTATCGTTAAAGGCGATTTGGCAGGCTCAATTGCTATGAATGATTTTAAACGAGAAATTGAAAAATTGAAATGATGAACCAGCTCGTTACAAATAGTAAATAAAACTGTAGCTTATTCAATTTC
This sequence comes from Bacteroidota bacterium, assembly GCA_039194925.1. Classification (GTDB taxonomy): domain Bacteria; phylum Bacteroidota; class Bacteroidia; order Chitinophagales; family Saprospiraceae; genus CAJXUU01. Next base: position 37,394 of record JBCCVV010000021.1, on the reverse strand, counting down.
GAACAAATAACAATAACTTCAGATGTAATCAGCCAATCTAACTGTGGCTTTTAAATTATCGGTAAAGAAATAAAGCATGCTAATAGTAGACTTAGACGATACGATTTTCAAAACATCATCCATGAATCCAAAAATCTTTGATTCTGCTATTGAGGTGATAGTCAACTACTACATTAAGTCTGAAAAACGAGTATTGAAAGAGATTGTCAATGCCTTGTGGGAAAAACCAATTGATGTCGTATTTCATTCCTATGGTACGCCCACAGAGATTCAAAAAGAATTCTATGCCGAAATTTCTCAAATAGAATACTCCGAGTTGAAAATTGAACCCTTTGCCGACTATACCGTCCTAAAAGAAATCGACATGGATCAGGTACTCGTAACAACGGGCCTTTTAGAATTACAGAACGCCAAAATAAACGCCCTGGGAATTCGAGATGATTTTAAACAAGTACTGATTGATGATCCAAGAACAAAACCAAGAATTGATAAATATCAGCTCTTTCGGCAAATCCTGGGTTCGTCCAAGTTAAAGGCAAATGAAATCTGGGTAATTGGTGACAATCCCGATTCTGAAATAAAAGCAGCATCAAAACTGGGGATAAATACCATACAACGACGATCGGAAAGTAAAATGAAATCAGACCTTGCCGACTATTATATTGAATCGTTCAATGAATTGCCGAAACTATTGAATTTAGGACTAGAAACTCACCGTTGACAATCAAAGACTTTACCGAACATTGTATTGTGAATCGGCAGTTAAAGCTAAAAATACCATGACAAAAGAATACGATCAAATAACAGCCTCCCATTACGCAGCTTTTCGACCTTCTTTGCATGCACAGATATTAAAAGAATGCCTGAAAGAGGATGATTATGACCTGGGGTTGGATGTTGGATGTGGCACGGGGCAATCTGCAATTGCGCTTTCCAAATATTGCAACAAAGTGATCGGAATTGAGCCCAGCCGAGAAATGCTGGAAAAATCAATTTCCCATTCCAACGTAGAATACAGACACTACAACGGCTATAGCTTTGACTTCCCCGATGCGTTCATCGATATTATTTCGTTTGCAGGCTCGCTTTATTATGCCAAATCACAGCAATTGCTGGATGAGGTACTAAGAGTGAGTAAAAGGACGACTCGAATCATCGTTTATGATTTTGAATTGGTATTGGATCGAATACTTGAAGAACTCAACGTGTATCCAACTCAAAAGGCAGCACCTAATTACGACCATCAAGTGAATTTTGACGGATTGAAACAAAAACGCCTGAAAGTTGAAATGCAGCTTATAAAAACTTCGTCTCTGGAAATATTGATGGAGAATATTACTCATGTATTGTTATCATCCAGGGATAATTATAGCTTGTTATCAAAATCTTTTGGCAGAGATGATCTTTATGATAATATTGTCCAAAAACTGCATATACACCTTAAGTCCGAAAGCGCACATATACCGGCCAATATTTACGCTACGGTTTATCAAATCATAAGTTAAGAATTCAAATTACCCATTAGAAATTCCCTGTAAGTGTTTATACAAACGGGTGAACGTTGATCTCAAAACACAAATACAAAATGACTATCACCTATCATCTCACAATTTCTGATTTTTTAGCATTTCAGCTTTACATGTCCTCTAAGTCTGAACTACAGAACAAAAGACGCAGAAATGCTCGATTTTTCCCGCCTATTTTCTTCTTACTCTACGGAGTATATCTAACCAGAAGGGACGCAAACTTTATGGGAATACTAATTTTCATAGTGACAACAATTTTGTGGATCGTTCTTTTTCCTTTGTATGCCCGCTGGAGATACAAAAGGCATTTTAAAAAGCACATTGAGGAAAACTACAAAAATCGATTGAATGTGCCCGTAGAAATCGAGTTTCATAATGATTTCATTACGACCAGAGATTTTTCTTCGGAAAGTAAAATAAATGGAGCTGAACTGAAGGAAATAATTGAAACCTCTACACATTTCTTTCTCAACATGACAACAGATGTATCATTCATCATCCCAAAACACTCAATCGACAACAAAGAGGAATTTAAGAAATGTGTGACGGAATATGGTACAAAATATATTGACGAACGGAATTGGAGATGGAAGTAGGATATGTAAATTTAAGGTTTAGCCAATTGTGTATCCATGCGAGCGTGTTGAGTGTCTTCTTTGTTAATATACCGGATAACATTGGAATTAAACAGAAGAGCAATCACTACAATTTGAAAAAGTAGGCTAAAAGACAATAATCCAGTGGCGGATTGTAAATATGAACAATAAAATCAAAAAAACATGGAAATATCAATTTGGCTATCATTTGTGGGAACCGTATTAATATTAGCCATCACACCCGGCCCCAGCGTATTGCTGGCAACAGCGAATAGCATGAAGTACGGCAAGGGAAAGACAATTGGAACAATAGCCGGAGACCTTACAGCAAACCTCTGTCAAATCATCCTTGCATCCATCGGATTGGCGACCATAATCGTTTCTTCCGGAACACTGTTTCAACTAATCAAATGGTGTGGAGTGGCGTATTTGGTTTACACGGGGCTAACAAAAATAATCTCTACATCAAAAATAGAATTGTCGGCAGATAAAAAAGAGGAAATAAGTTTTTCGAAGTTGTTTGTTGAGGGATTTTTAATGTCAGCAGCAAATCCAAAGGCCATTGTATTCTTTGCAGCCCTATTTCCACTATTCCTGATAGAAACAACTCCCATCCTTCCGCAAATCATGATTCTCGCCATCACCTTTTTAATTATCGATGGACTTTCCTTATTTACATATGCCATTTTTGCGGAAAGACTCAAATCGTATCTGGAAAATCAACAAAAAATTCAATTGCAAAATAAGATTGTGGGTGGGTTGCTGATTCTTAGTGGCGTGTTGCTTTCGATGGTGAGAAGGACGACGAATTAATAATTAAACCCAAATCGGTCATGAGGCAATCAATTAATCATAATGTTGACCTTTAACCACCCGTGTGTCGCTGAAGCTTTAGCCGACGATTGAAGCCTTTGGCGAAAATTTTAGCGGAAGCACAACGTGTTCAAGGATTTTACAAAGGTCACAAGGATTCAGCACTAGAACACTGTTACTATAGCGTACTTAACCGCTAAGCTGGAAATGACTCAAAGTAGAACAAAATCACTAACTTCAAGTTTAATATAATGCATAACGTAAATCAAATGTACACGAGATCAACAATTAAAACTCAGGTTAAACTATTCCTTTTTTTCGTCGCCATCTTCTGTTGTCCGCGTCTTTATGGCCAATTTTCAGTTGGATTAGAAGGTGGAGCCAATGTATCTACTGTAGATTTCAGAGGTGTTGAAGGAATAGATGAAGGGTACTTCCACGGATACTTTATAGGTATCGCGCCCAGGTTGACAAAAAATAAGATTACACTCCTATTGGATTTAAATTATTCCTATCGAGGTCACGAATTCGGCTCTAGTGATTTAATTGAAGAAAGCACCAAATACAGAACTCCCTATTGGATCATTTCTCCTCAAGCCGAATATCGATTGCATAAATCATTCGGCATAGGCCTTGGTTTTTATATGGGAATGGAGATAGAAGAAGCACAAAAAACGCCTTTTGATGATGAATGGGTCAACACGGATGAATTTGATATCCATCAATCTCCAAGCTATGGTTTCAATCTGGGTGTAAAATACTTTTTCGATAAGGTATACATCAAAGCACTTTTTGATTTTGGGATAAAAAATGTATTGAGTCCAGAAGTCCAATCCATAAATGGCACGACACTGGAACTATATCAGAGAAGCGTTCTTCTTGGGGTTGGATACCTGTTTGATTTTTAGGAAAAAGAGAAATAAGCACGACGCTAAAGCGAGGAAAACGCTCTTGTTCGCCTTACATGTACATTTATACATTGAAGTGATAAAAAAGATTAGCAACAGTTCCCTCATGTTTAAAGAGCCTCAATCTATGATCTCGGCGACTTTAACGAATTCTTTGTTCCGGTAGTAATTAAATAAGAAGTACTTCAAAGCCCTATTAATTCATTTCTGTAATAAATATTCCAAAAAATGTGACAAATTGATCCTTGTTGCGAATAATAGAGTAAACAAGATTCAATTTGGACAAAAAGGAAAAAATATTCTTAACTATTCTCGAACGCCATAAAGGGATTATCTACAAGGTCGCCAACACCTACAGCTCTAATACAGCCGACCGAGATGATCTGATTCAAGAAATCACTTTACAGATCTGGCAGTCACTTGAGCGATTCAACTCCGCATACAAATGGAGCACCTGGATGTATAGGATTGCCTTAAACACATCCATTTCCTTTTATCGAAAAAATAAAAGACGTAAAGAAAAAACGGTGATTCTTGACCCAATCATCGAAATTCCGACAGAACACGAGGAATATGAAGGAAATGAAAATTTTGTCTTGTTAAGAAGATTTATTCAAGAACTCAAAGAAATAGACAGAGCATTGATTCTACTGCATCTTGAGGGATTGAGCAGTCAGGAAATAGCAGACATCATCGCAACCACTCAAACCAATGTAACCACCAAAATTTCTCGAATCAAAAAGAAACTTAGGCAAAAATTCAAAAATCATAAACGCACATAACATGGAAAGCATTGAATTACAAAACATTTGGAAAACGAATAACCAAAAAATGGAACAGATCCTGTCACTTAATAAAGATATCGCCATCACCCTTTCCAAACAGAAATTGGATAAACAGATCAGCAGATTGTATCGTCCAAAATGGACGGCTGTTTGGATAGGAGTGCCCTATACGATGGTTTTGATTGCAATTGCTGTATTTGCATCTACCACCAAAGCCTATCTGGTCGCAGCGGGTTTTGGAGCCATCGCTTTAATTATGTTCATTGTGTTAGGGAATTATTTTTATCAATTGTACTTAATCGGCGAAATTAAAAATAGTGATGAAGTTCTTTCCACCCAGCAACAATTGTCGAAGCTAAGAATTTCGAGTTTCAACAGTTTGAATTTTTCGATCTTCCAATTGCCTTTCTGGTCCATCTGCTGGATAAGTATTGACGCCTTAAAAGAGAGTCCATGTTTGTATGGCGGAATAAACTTCCTTGTATTTTTAGTATTAGCCTTTATTTCATATTGGCTTTTTCAACAGCTGAGTCCTGATCACAAAGATTCGAAAGTCAGAGCATTCTTTCTGTCAGGCACCGAATGGGAACCGATACTTAAATCCGAAAGAATTTTGCAACAGATCAAGGAGTATGAGGAATAATTATTAATGGATAATGGATAATGGATAATGGATAATGGATAATGGATAATGGATAATGGATAATGGATAATGGATAATGGAATGAAATACGAAATTGGAATTGAACTCATTGACTCGATGTTTTTCGCTTGAAATATTCCAGTTTTTTTTGGATAAGAAAATTGAGCTGTCTTTTAGTCCTATTTATACGAAATCAAACAACGGAAATAAAAAAACTATAACTACTCTGGTTATTAGTGAATGATGTCTTTTAAGGTTTAATTTGTCATCATTTTGGTCCAAAATGATGACAAAATTGGGTTTTGGTGCAATTTCTAGCCCCGGATTGCAATTTAGGGCTAGAATGTTCATCTCTCTGGGACTACATGTGTAGTTACAAACATTTTACTCTTCAGCCAAACTAGGATTTACAATTCAAAAAACGACATTCCAAAATTCGCCTGGTGGTTCCTTTTTAAAAGAATTAGGGTATTTTTTCGTATATTCAGTCATACCATTGAGAAAACTTATTCAATCAAGGTTGATATCCACATCATAATGTGAATGAATAGCTTGAGTGAATAGATAAGAACAATAAAGCCCTTTTGCAATTAAACACCTATCCACCATATTGCTATTGTTGATCCCATTTTCATTGTTTAGTCAATGCGATCAAACTGCAAATATTCCTGCGAATGGCATGGTCACAATAAATGGTGTAGACATTACTACTTCATCAACGGGTTCGGTTACTACATTTCCTACAGCGTACACAAGTTGCGGTTTGTATAAGACAGACCCTAATTCATTATGGGTTGGAGTATCTGGAAGCTTTGCGGTTGACTTTTTATTTGATCCACCAGTGAATGACTTAATAATTGTCATTAATGCTACGGGACAACCGCAAAATGAAAATTTCATTTTTACTACTGATGGAGGTCCTGTTACAATTACGGAAGCAAATTCATCTTGTTTTAGCACGATCGTAGGAAATGAAATAATATCAGGAGCTGGAGCTTCTGCAAGTCTCGGTGGAGGTGGATGGTTCCAAATTTCTTCTCCTAGCAGTTATTCTTCGATGACACTTTCTGGAGATGGTGGAGCTAATGGTTCATTACTTGCAATCTGTGAGGCGACAATAGAATTATGTGAGGCTGTAGCAGGTGATCTAAGTTCAAATTCACCCGTTTGTCCAAATTCAACAATCGATTTTGAGGTAACTTCTTTTAACGATAACCCGGAATATACAGAGCTTTTGTTAGTCGTAGATGAAAATGGCATAATTACTGAAATACTGAACACAACTACGGGCACCCTCAGTTCATCTACGTGCACAAGCTTTACAATATATAGTTATAATTATGAAACCTCCAGCGGATCGATAATTCCCGTTGTAGGAGACAACATTTTAATTCTGGATTGTACCAATCAATGCTGCGACTTGGAATCTTTGGAAGTAGAATTTGCGGATAACGTATTACCTGCCTTTCCGAATGCTCCGGGTGATTTGTTCTTGGATTGTATAGATGACTTGCCTACGATGTCTGATCAGACCTGGGTGGATAACTGTGATGGGATTGGAACAGTGAATGGGACTGAATTTGGCAATTTCGATTTTTGTTTGGGAGGGACCCTAATACGCTCATGGACTTACATGGACTATTGTGGGAACGTAGGAGTACATCTTCAAACCATAACCATAGCGCCATTAATTGCACCTGCATATATTGATACACCTATAAATGAAACTGTTGATTGTAATGATATACCGCAAGAATTTCCAGATCTCGAATACACAAATGGAATGGAAGGATCCTGCTTGATCGAAGGATCTGTTTCTGCTACAATTATTGAAGATTATAACGCTTGTGGCGGAACTATTGAGGTTCAGTGGTTGTATTTGGACATTTGTAGCAATCTCGTCGATCATTATCAGTTCATTGAGGTAGGCCCCTCACCTGAAGCAAGCTTTATAGATGAACCGATCGACATAACGGTTTCATGCGAAAATATACCAACCGGCACAACTAGCTTGGCATATACCAATAATTCACCCAACTGTCTAATCGAAGGCACTGTAGAGCCTGTCGTAACGGAGGACCTTGATGACAACAGCGGTCTTATTGTTTACACCTGGGAATTTATCGATGATTGTGGTAGAATTCTTAGCTATTCTCAAACTGTCACGGTAGAATCGGACTCGGATTACTCAGACATCTTAATTCGTGTTTGTGATGATGATACGGATGGAATCCTTCTCTGGGACTCCTTGGAACTACAGACCTACGTGAATATTGATCCGACAGAACAGATAAACTACTATCCCTCACTGAGTGATGCTAAACAACAGACCAATGCTCTCCTTTTGCCTTACAGCAACAGAATGTCTTTTACCGATAGTCTGTATGCAACGATTACGAAATCATTCGGATGTAATGACTTAATCTTGCTAGAATTTATAGTAAACCCAAAGCCAGAGATCAGTGTGGATGTATTCAATGAAAAATGTTTTGGTGATCATGATGGTTCTATCGAGATAATCAATTTCACTTCTGAAGCGAACTACAGCTTAAATGGTACCGAAATTGATTCAGCGATTCAAACAAACTTGGAGCCTGATGATTATCAGATCATAATGGAGAATCAGAACGGGTGCGGAGACACCTTGGATTTTTCCATATCTCCTGGTATGGTTATAGAATCGATGTTCTTGAGTTGGAACTGCAACGACAGCAGTACGAGCAGTGATTCGACCGATGATTTTTACACTATTGAATTTGAATTGAGCAATTCATTTGGATTGTTGTCAGGATACACCCTCACAGATCAAAACCAGAATAATTTGGGTACCTTTTCATACGACAACTTAGCCAGTATCAGCATTCCTGCCAATGGAGAGGTGGTAGAGTTACTATTTACGGACAATGAATATCAATGTACAATAACTCAAACTATAGGCCCTTTAATTGCCTGTTCAACAGATTGTATGCTCATTATTGATGTATTGGATGATGAGTGTCAAGACAATGGAACACCGACTGATCCCTCAGATGATTTATACTTGATCACACTAGAAATAAACGCAGAAAACGGAAGTAGTGCCAACAGTTATAATGTTGCTATAGATGGTATACTAAGTTATACTTTTTTGTACGATGAACTAATAAGTTTCAGTCTTCCAGCCGATAGTAGCACTATTACACTAACGTTGACGGATGCTGAAGATCAATATTGTTTGTTCACAGAAGAGATAGGACCGTTGGTACCATGCTCAAATGATTGCGAACTAAATCCTGAGTACCAAAATATCAGATGTGATAACAACGGTACAGATGATAATAACGAGGATGACATTTTCTATTTCGATCTTGAGGTTTCTGGTCTGAATGTTTCTTCGACGTATTCAATTATTGAATTAGGGATAAGTAGTAGTTATGACATACTTTCGGAACTGGGACCATTTAATATATCTGATGGTAGTTTACAATTGACGGTAGTGGATGATGCTGAACCAAGTTGCAGTTCTACGATCAATATTGATCCACCAATGACCTGTTCTGATTGCAATCAGACCATCGATATAAATGATCCTGATGAGATAACCTGTAATATGCCGGAAGTCGAGCTAATTGTTACAACATCCAAAACAGCCATTTTTCAATGGACCGGACCGGGTGGATTTAATTCGGCACTCGAAAGCATCATGGTAAATGTACCTGGCACTTATAATGTATTCGTAAGTTTTGACAATGGTTGCACTCAAACGGCCTCTGTGGAAGTCACTGCAAATAATGAAATCCCCATGGTCTTCCTTGGTCCGGATAAAGTTCTGAATTGCCAAATCAACCAGGTGACATTGGATGCAAGCAATAGCATTTACCCAATGGGTGCCCAGTTTGAATGGTCAGATGAAACTGGAAATGTAATTTCAACAGATCTTATTACCATTATAGATCAAGCTGGCACATATTTCTTCGTAATCGAAAATCCAATAACGGGATGCAATTCGATTATAGGAGAAATAGAAGTTATTGAGGATTATGATGAACCTTTAGTTGAGATAGTAGCTGAGGAAGGCAACATCATCAATTGTTTTACGGAATCTGTCGAACTGACCTGTGTGGAAGAACCAAATGCTATTTATACATGGATCATAAATGATCAATCCATTATTTCAAATACGGTCACCGTAACAGAATCTACTGAGGTAACACTAATTTCAATAGACACTATAAGTGGATGCGAAAACAGTGCAGAATTCAATGTTGAAAACTTGACAGAGTATCCAATTATTATTTTAGAGCAAATTGGTGAAGCGGAATGCGAAAGTGGTGAAGTATGCATAGATGGTTCCAATTCACCTTTCGCTTCAAATTTGAGTTTTGATTGGTATAATAGTAACGGCAATTTGATCGCTCAAAATCAGCAAATTCTATGTGTCACAACAGCTGGCGACTATACCTTGGAATTAACAGATGAAAATAACGGATGCAAAAACTCAGAATCTATTAGTATTTCTACACCCATAGTCCCGACTATTAGCTTGCCAGAAATCGTAGTTATAAATTCTGGTGCTATTGGTTTGATCAGTGTCAACATTGATGATCCCATGGAAGAAATAGCCGAAATTATCTGGTCACCTTTCGATGTATTATTCTGTAATGATTGTATTGATAATCAGATTTTAAATCCTGGCGATGGGTTGATTATTGAAGTCGAAGTAATTTCTATTTCTGGTTGTAGCAGCAAAGCATCCAGCCTGATATCCATAGAGAAGGAAGCAGAAGTATATATACCCAATGCCATAAATCCCAACTCAACCAGCGGAAATCAACTATTTACACTTTTTGGAAATGAAGAGGTCGAACGAATAGAAGAATTCTCTATTTATGATCGTTGGGGCAATTTGATATTTAATATCGAGGACATCGAACCTAATAATTCACAATTGGGATGGGATGGTACTTTTAATGGCAAAGAAGCAGAACAAGGTGTTTATGTGTATCGGTTTAGGGTTTTAATTTCTTCGGGTGGGTATGAGGAATATGTGGGGACGTTGACGTTGTTGAAATGAATCTGAAAGGTGTTGCTATACAAAAGTTACATTTGAAGCTTTTGCTTTTCTTTGTTCAGCATTCCTGTGAGTTATAGCAGATGTCATTTGGTCTCGGAAGAGAAAAACACTAATTTAAAAACTTTAATTTTTATGAATTAGGGCGTTTTTAGGGACATTTTCAACAACTTTTAATTTGGCCTGGTAATTTTCTAAGGTGCTTGATGTGATGTTTAATTCCTTGGTCATTTGTAGTGCCGTGTATTTCGGATATTTATAAATAACCTTAAACGTTGCCTCTACCCTCGTTCCGAATTTCTTCCGAAATCATCACGAAATCATTACGAATTCCTTCCGTAACTATAATTACTTTTAATTCTTTAAAGAGGATCACTTCAATGCCTCCATTCTTCTCAATACTATTTGGTTCCGGAAGACCAGCTTCACGACAAGCTTTTATTATTCTTCCACAGTTTAATCCTACTTTAGGAGTGACTACACAGCCATATGTTTAATCCTATCGTTGTGATATATTTTGTCATCATTTTTAACCAAAAATGCCGCCAAAATGAACTTTCATCTAACTTCTAGCCCGATAGGCTTTTACTTTTACATCCAATTATTAAATGGGTTGTTATCTTGTAGTTGATTCAAACTTTGTGAATCCTCGTGCACATTATGTTTCCGCCAAAATTTTCGCCAAAGACTTCAATCGTCGGCGAAAGCTTCAGCGACACGAGGGTGGTTAAACATCAACATTCATGTTCAGTCAAATATCTGATATCTTAAAGTAGATTTAAAAACAAACAGTGATCCAAATGGAACTAGACATCTATCAAATCGACGCATTTACAGACCGTACCTTTGGGGGCAATCCGGCAGCCGTCTGTCCATTAGAAAAGTGGATTGATCCATACATTATGCAGCAAATTGCCGCTGAAAACAATCTTGCAGAGACTGCTTTCTTTGTACGCAACAATGATGTTTATGAAATCCGCTGGTTTATGCCGCACGATGAGATTGATCTGTGCGGACACGCTACCCTGGCATCTGCATTTGTAATTTTCAACTATCTGCAACCTGAATTGGATGTGATTCAATTCACATCACAAAGTGGAATTTTAAAAGCCCGAAAAACTGGAAATGGTACGATCGAATTAGACTTCCCTTCCCGTCCTCCAAACAAAATTGAAATTCCGGAAGAAATTTACAAAGCATTTAATCACAAACCGATAGAAGCGAGTGCAAGCCGCGACTTACTATTGCTTTTCAATAGCGAAGAGGAAATTCGAACCTTGACGTATGATTTAAGCATTCTCAAAGCACTGCCCTACCTATGCATTGTACCTACAGCCAAAGGTAGCGATGTCGATTTTGTATCCCGGGTGTTTGATGCCAACGCGACCATGCCGGAAGACCCGGTAACAGGTTCGGCACATGCCTCCTTAATCCCGTATTGGCATAAAAAGTTATCTAAAAACTCACTGATTGCCAAACAGTTATCGGAACGGGAAGGAGATTTACAATGCCGTATTGACAAGGATAGAGTATTTATTGGCGGACAAGCCGTTTTGTATTTGAAAGGCAAAATATACGTCCCTAAAAACAATAGTCGTTGACACGATCTTCACAATTGACTATATTAGAATAAAAACACATTTTGATATGGAAGAATATCCAGTTACTCAAATCACTGAGCTTATACCTCCTGGCAGAAAGATCAATCTTGTCTTAAGCGGAGGTGGTGTGAAGGGAGTTGCTCATATTGCATTGCTGGAATACCTCGAAGAACTTGGCGTCACTATAAATGCCATCTCTGGCAGCAGTGCAGGAGCACTGGTAGGAGCGTTGTATTGCTCTGGATTGACACCAAAAGAGATACTGGCATTTTTTAAGACCACACCAATTTTTAGATATACCTGGCTGAATCCCATAAAAGCAGGAATTTTCGACTCTGAGAAATATGCTCTGGTTCTTGAACAAAAGATAAAATACCGATTTGAGGATTTACAAATTCCACTGACCATTGCCGCTACCAATATTGAAAAGAATAAAGCGACATATTTTAACCAAGGTGAAGTTACCCCTCCTTTACTTGCTTCTTGTGCTATTCCTGCCGTTTTTTCCCCTGTACCCATAGAAGGAGAATTGTATTCGGATGGCGGTGTCATGGATAATTTTCCAATTCGCCCTTTTTTAAATGAAGGATTCCCGATCATCGGCAGCTGTGTATGCAAACCTGAGGTGCAGTCTTCAAAAGATATAAATTCCATCCTCAAAGTAACCAATCATACCAGTTCGTTGTTACTATATGCTGCAAACGCACACAAATTCAAAGATACACTTACCACCATCGATTTTCCCTTGGGAGCATATGGATCGTTTGACACCAAAAAAATCAAACGTATTTATCAGAAGGCAAGAGAATATTTACAAATGGAAACTCAAAATGATGAATCAAATTGAAATACGAACGGTCGCACTCTCAGACACTAAAGGAATTGCTGAACTAAATCTTGAATTGGGATATCAAACCTCAAATGATGTTGTAGAAAAACAATTGAAAGAGGTGCTGGCAACTAATGACCATTATGTATTAATTGCGATGAACCAAGAAGAGATAGCTGGCTATATTCATGCTTTTCGAGCGGTTAGATTAACCACGGATACCTTTATAGAAATTGGAGCTTTGATCGTAAAAGGAAATTATCGAAATCAAGGAATTGGTAAACAATTGGTTGAACATCTTCAAAGAGAAGTAAAAGATATGAATAAGATTAGAGTACGATGTAATGTAAAAAGAATGGCAGCGCATAGTTTTTATTCCTCCTTGAATTTTGAAGAGAAAAAGGAACAAAAAATTTTTGATCGAAAAATGGGGTATGATAAGTAACCATAACCAAATCAACTATTTCTTAGCGCCTAACCAAAGTCCAATAACCAGAATTTCGGGCATTCCCAAACCAAACCTATATTGAAATTAACTTCCTCTTGATTTTATGAAAGGACTTTCATATTTTTGTGAAAGGACTTTCATAAAATAATAAACATGGTAGATACATTAAAAGCGCTAGGTCATTTAGCAGGTGCGACCAGATTCCGAAGGATTAGCGAAAAGCTTTATCTGGATGGCGATAAAATATATAAAGATGCCAATACCAATTTTAAAGCAAGCTGGTTCTCTGTGTATTACGTACTGGCCAAATCAAATAAACCACTGGCAATAACAGAGATTGCAAATCAAATCGACTTTTCACACATTACCGTAAAAAATGTATTGCGGGAGCTTGAAAAAGCAGCGTTGGTCAAACTGGAAATTAATCCTTCTGATAGGAGGTCAAAGCTTGTACAACTCTCAAGAAAGGGAAAAATTCTTTTGAAAAAGTTGGAACCACTTTGGCTTTCTTTTACCACAGCGTTAAAAGAACTCTTTGATTCCGGACATCCGGACCTAATCAATATCCTGAATCGAATTGACAGAAATTCCAATAAGTTCCCCATCAACGAACGCGTGCAGGGCAATAGCTGGAAGTCTATTTCTATTGTCGATTATCGCCCAGGCATGAAACAGCATTTTTATGATCTGGCAGCACCATGGCTGAAAAATGTATTGAATGGAGAATTAGAGGAAGAAGACAAGTTTACCTTATCCAATCCCGATAAAGCGTATATCGAAACGGGTGGATTTCTTTTTTTCGCCAAATGCGACGAAGAAATCGTAGGGTGTGTCGTACTCAAACGACTGGATGAAGCTTCATTTGAATTTGCAAAATTGTTCATCGATCCTAACTACAGAAAAATGGGAATTGCAACCAAACTCATTGAAAGGTGTATAACGAGATGCATGGAAAATGAGGTGGATTCCCTTTGGCTCCAAACCACAATGTCTATGCCCGAAGCCCATAAATTATATTACAAACTCGGATTTGACGATAAACCCGCTCCCCCACAAATGACAGTATTGAACAGAACGGAAAAGATAATGTGTAAAGCGTTATGATTCACTATGTTGGGTATAGTGCATTAATTCTAAATCTCATTTCGATGGCGATGAATAATGTTATTTATTTGAGATTGTTCTCGTTGGTTGCGAACACCATATATATTGTATATGGAATTTTACTCAATGCGCCGCCTTTTATTATCGGTTGCAGTATTGCTGTAATGATTCATGCTTATCATCTTCAAAAATTGATGCTCCCAAGAAAACTGAATGATAAAACCAGGAGATGAAGTGATTTTCCCTAAAATAAAAAAGAGAGAATGAGCAAGATTTTATGTACTATTGATTATTTTCCTCTGCGATTTCATGAATCAAACCTGTATTCTAATAAAATAAAATCTCCATAATTTTGACAATGTAAAATCATGCTTAGCGCATCATATCACTTGCGGCCTATGATTCGTTTTATACCATAAATGCAATAAAAGAAAGTATGAAAAAGGTTCTGATCATCCTCTATGTTTTGTGTTGGCTGATCATTGGATTCTTTATTTATTTCAATGCACCTTCCCTGGAATTTCTGTTTACAAACGATGTACTTATTACGATCCATCTTTTGTTTGCAACGATTACGGCATTCATCCTTTTTGTTCGATTTTTGTATATCTCAGTAAAGGAAAATCGAAAATTAAAAGCATTAAAAATCTTATTCATTCGGATATTTTTGCCCATAACAATTGTCTTCTTTGGGCTGAAAGGAATTTTCACCTACAATCAATCGGAAGACTTCCACTACGATTGGAACCATACAATTGAGAATCATAAGGGTATTGTAGCTGATAAATTTGATTCGGATGAAAAGTTTCGAGGTATGAGCGTCTATGCGTTGGGAAAGTATCAAAATTTGAAATTAGATGGAATTATTAAATCCAATGTAGAGTGGCTTGCCGTGCACCCTTATATAAGTCAAATGAGTGAATCCTCACCCTCAATGAGTGTGCCTGAGCAAATCGGACAATGGTCGCAAAGTGATTCCAGCCTGATTCAGGCTATTCAAGACGCAAAGTCAAAAGGATTTCGCATTATGATGAAACCTCATCTCTTTTTAGCAGATGGCTGGCGAGCAAACATTCATTTTGATTCTGACGCCGATTGGAATACCTGGTACTCGAGTTATCAAACCAATCTGTTGCACTGCGCATATATGGCCGAAGAGGCACAAGTCGAGCTATTATGCCTTGGTACCGAATTGGAATCTTCCATGGCAAATAATCCCGTATTTTGGATGAATCTTGTTAATGATGTACATCAGGTATACACTGGTAAAATCACCTATGCCGCCAATTGGGATAGCGATATCTATACGAATTATCAACAATTTTGGGAAGCACTGGACTATATTGGTATTCAGGCCTATTTTCCATTAACAACAAGTTCCTATCCGGATATCGAGATTATAAAAACAGGTTGGGACCAATACACTGGAAATTTAGAGCAGATCTCTAATCGGTACAAAAAGCCTATACTTTTTACAGAATTGGGTTACCGAGCCGATGGGCAAGCCACGGTACAACCCTGGCAATGGGATACATTCTGGAGTAGATTAACCAAGAAAAAGTCTGAACAAACTCAACTGCTGGCATATGAAGCATTTTTTCAGAAAGTATGGAATCAAGATTGGTTTGCCGGCGTATTTATTTGGCAATGGAACAGGAGTATCGATTTTTCGATTAAAGGCAAACCTGCTCAAAATTCTATTACGGGATGGTATGGAAGGTCTTTGAAATAATGAATTATCTCCTATTTCTAATGTAAAATGCCATCCTTAGATAAAATGTTAACGTTTCTGTATTGCGCCTTCACTGAATCGCCATCTAAATTTACCTCTAATCGTCAACCACAAGATTACAACCTAAGGTCAATCATTCTACGACAGAAGTACCTTTATTCGCTCAACTTAACAAAGATGATCCTTCTGAGACTAAGAAATCAAAGGAGCCCTAGAGGGTTTTTTCTATTTGAAATGCGATACGGTTGAAAATTTATGAACCCATAAGACATCAATCCCCGGTGCATATCGATTTATGCTACGACAAACATGACCGTTGCCAATTCAATTAATTGTTGAAGTCCAAATCACACAATCATTTGTATAGCTCGTTAAAAATACCGTACCTTTTTTCTCTGGAATTAAATCGTGTGAATAAATAGCAGTGTAAATATATGTTGGATCTGGAAAAATTAAAATTTCGTAAACTGGATAAAAATGAAGTCAAAACTCTTGTAAATTGGGCAAAAGAAGAAGGTTGGAATCCCGGCAAATATGATTTTGAAGTATTCTGGAGTACCGATCCTGATGGATTTTATGGATTTCATTTTAGCGATAAACTAATTGCTGCCGGAGCCGTAATATCATACCATGGTGAGTTTGGATTTATGGGCCTGTTCATTGTTCATCCTGACTATCGCGGACAAGGAATTGGAAGTAAGCTATGGTACTTAAGACGAGATATATTGTTAAAAAGACTTAAGGAAGGTGCAAGTATCGGAATGGATGGGGTCGTGGATATGCAACCGTTTTATCAAAAAGGAGGATTCAAAATTGCATTTCGGGACGAACGATACGAGTGCATTGGAAAAGATGCTGAGATAGATCAAAATGTATCGCAATATAGCTCCGATGATTTTAATGAAATATTGGAATATGATACAAAATGCTTTGGATTTGAACGATCAGATTTTTTATCAAATTGGCTAGAAATTCCAACCAGTGAGACCTTCAAATACATCCACGAAGGTGAAATTCTGGGCTATGCAACCATTCGCAAAGTAGATTCCGGATTCAAGATAGGCCCCTTATTTGCTAATGATGAGAAGATAGCAGAAGAACTCTATAAAGCGTGCCTAAAACATGCAATAGGACAGCCCGTCTATTTAGATATTCCAACTGTCAATAGAGGAGCTGTAGAACTCGTAAAAAAATATCAGGCTACCTATGTCTTTGAATGTGCCAGAATGTATTATGGAAAAATACCACAAACACCCGTAGACAAGGTCTATGGAATTACTACGTTTGAATTGGGGTAAGGCTTACTTTAGTTTTATCACTTCTAAGATTATACCATTGAAAACATACTGCATGCAAAATGAACTGAAAGTAAGTAAGAGTGCTGAGTAAGTAGCTCTTCATATCTGATCTGTAGCAAACCTTCAATGAAAGAGAGCAGAATACTTTAAAATAAACCCTAATGAAAAATCAATGATCCAAGCAATAGACAATAACTTCAATCAACATGCCAATAAAATTATCAATCAAACGGACGGAATGACTGTGTATGAAACCGAAAACCTTACTTATAGCGATAGCAATTTGTCTTGTGATACATTCAATATTATTCACATTACAAATGGTCTGAACTTAAACCAAATTGAACTGGAGAAAGCGATCAATTATTTTCGGCAAAAACAATTAGAGTACTGTATTTGGATAAATGAGATCAATCTTAATTCGGTAAAATCTATGTTCCATGACTTGAAACTAAAAAATCATAATAAAGAAGTTGGGATGGTAATGGACATGAAACAATACGATCCCATTTCAAAAGCCGGACATTCCAATATCAAAATTGTCGAAGATCGGAATCAATTGAACGATTTTGCGACAGTAATTGCTGAGAATTGGGAACCGACAGATACAAATGTCCTGAAGTACTATTCAAAAACTGCCCACGCCTATTTGGCCGAAACCACTTCTATAATTCTACTTATTTATTATCAAAATGAAATTCCGGTCTCCGTTGTAGAGCTTTTCCCTTCAAACCATCAGATAATAGGGCTGTATGGATTTGCTACCAAAAAAGAATTTAGAAGAGCCGGAATTGGCAACGCCATGTTTACCTATGCGTTGAATTTGATAAAAGAAAAAGGGTATACGCATGCCATCTTACAGGCATCGGAAGATGGAATCGGTATTTATAGAAAATATGGTTTTGAAGAAAGAACCGTTTATTATGAATATGCGTAAGAATCAAGTGTCTTTTATCTATTTGATTTTAATATCCAGCCGGTCAAGAGAGAATGTAGTTTATTGTGCGTAAAAGTCCATAAAATTATTCCTGTGATGGGTCGCGATTCAAAAATTTCACATGAAATACAAATGAATGTTGTAGTTTTGGCATAACCCACTTAGACCGAATAATTTACAGCGTTAATTAATGAAGGAAAATCAAGAAAACGTATCATTTTACGAATCTGAAATTAAACGGATAAGAGCGATTTGTTTTTCAAATGACAAACAATTAGAAACTGTCATTGCTACCAAAAATTTTATCGATACCAATTACGAGAAAGAACTGAAGCTGGAATTCCTTTCCCACATTCGCTTCACTTCTAAATATCATCTGCTGCGTCTTTTCAAACGGTACTATGGCATTACGCCAAAACAGTATTTGATTGAAAAAAGAATTGAAAAATCAAAAGAGCTACTTAGCAAAGGAGTGTCGGTATCGGAGACCTGTATTTCCGTAGGGTTTGAGAGTATAGGGTCGTTTAGTACGCTGTTTAAAACCAAAACTGGCAAATCTCCAAGCGAATTTCAAAAAGAGCAACTTTCAAGAAACAAGTTGACCTCCTAAGTTCTAAATTTGGTGCTTCACAAAAACAAGCATAAATGAAAGTCAATGCAATCGGCATCCCAGTTCTAGATCAGGCAAAAGCACTTGCCTTCTATACAGAAATACTCGGATTTATAAAAAAGAAAGACATTCCACTGGAAGGTGGAAACCGTTGGTTGACCGTTGTTTCAAAGGAGGCACAGGATGGACCAGAAATACTATTGGAACCTGCCCCGCTCCATTTCGAACCATCTAAAGTCTATCAGGAGGCGCTAATGAAAGCAGGAATTCCATATACTCAATTTGATGTAGATGATGTCGATGCAGAATACGACCGACTCATTAAGTTAGGGGTTGAATTTAGCGTAAAACCTACTGCCATGGGAACGGTAAAAATCGCCGTATTCAATGATACCTGTGGAAATTACATTCAAATTCTCGAAACGCTTTAAATTGAAAATTGACATAAAATGAAAGGAATTGCTCCACTACTGATCTTTGCACTTATATCATTCCTGAATACAGAAATTTTAGGGAATACGAATCTATCGTCTCTTGCAGGTAAAACCCAAGTTCAATCGGACAGTCTAAAAAACGCTCAAAACACCTTGTCGAGTGAAGAAACCGGCCAAATCTATACCTTCCTGACTTATCAGGAAGACAACGCGGAGGAAGCGATGAACTTTTATGTTGGCTTATTTGAGAATTCAAGAATCATTAATGTTCAGCGCTATGGCAAAGAAGGCCCTGCCAAGGAAGGAACGATAATGATGGCTACATTTGAACTGAATGGGAGTCTTTTTGCTTGCAGCGACAGCTACATCAAACACGAGTGGGACTTCACTCCCGGTGTCTCTATTTTTGTTGAATGCAAATCGGACGCGGAAATTAAAAAGTATCTTGAAAAACTTGCAGAAGGCGGCTCCATTTTGATGCCCTTGGACAACTATGGGTGGAGTTCAAAATTTGCGTTCGTTGTCGATAAATTTGGCGTGTCCTGGCAGTTAAACTTAGACTAAAATCAGGTGTTTATTATATAGGTTCTGTAGCAAAGAATTAAAACGTGCGATAAGATATACACAGAGCCTTTATAAACACTATATATGATAAAAGGAATTTACGAAACCCATTTATTTGTTGAAGATTTGGAACGTTCGATTGAGTTTTACAGTAAAACGCTTGGATTAAAACTATGTCGAAATAGAACGGACAGAAATACTGCCTTCTTTTGGGTAGGCAAGGACCAACAATTTATGCTGGGCTTATGGGAAAAACCAAAAGAGCAGATAGATATTCGCCATTTTGCTTTTGAATGTGACCCCGAGTGGATTGTCAATGAATCGGTTGATTTTTTGAAATCACGGAATTTAAATTTTTGGAATTTCCTCCAAGATGAAAACGAAAAGCCAATGGTCTTCTGCTGGATGCCGGCCATATCCAACTATTTCAACGATCCGGATGGGCATGAATTAGAATTTATTGGGATATTGCCCGGAGATCCTCAATCCGAAACAGAAAAACGGGTGGTGACGTATGAAAAATGGTTGGAGATTAAGAACCGTTAAATACAATTTCCCTAACAAAAAATTGCTTCTGTGAATAGCGATCAGAAAGTCAAAATGAATGAAACAGAAAGGCCTTGGATAGATGTGGGGTATCGGTTATTTGCCTATAACGGCCCTGGTAGTCTTCGAATCGAACGTATTTCTAAGAAGGTAGGAAAAAACAAATCTTCGTTTTACCATCTATTTGCGGATCTGGAAGGGTTTATACAACGGTTATTAAATTTTCATGTTGCTCAGGGTAAAAATATAGCGATAAAAGAAGCTGAAGCAAAAGATGAACAGGAACTCATCGAAATTATTATCCATCACAAAGTTGATTTGCTTTTCAACCGTCAGCTAAGATTTCACAGAGAAAATCCAGATTTTGAATTTTGTGTCAATAAAATAAATGCCGTTACTATCCCCGCATTGTTACCACTCTGGAAAAAGATCATCGGACTTTCCGAAAATTCTCACTTGGCCGAGATGGTTTTGATGTTAAGTATTGAAAATTTTTATCTGCAGATCACAGATTTAACTATAAATGAAGAATGGCTAACGTCGTATTTCAAAGGTATTCGAACTATGGTTGCAGGGTTTAAGCACGGTAATACGATGAGTAACTTAGACGGAAGCGTCTAAAATTCTTGCGGACTTCATTCTAATTTTGGCCCCAACAAAAAGTCAAAAATGAAAGTCCCTTTCTATCGAACGCATAAATTTCACAAGACATACTTAAAAGTCACTGGGTTTTTAGTGGCGCTTTTTGCACCGATTTGCTTTCTCGGCACACTACCCGAATTTGCTGAACCAGCGAGACTAACTCTAGACATCCTTAGTTGGCCACTGGATGGAAAAGAATCTCTAGACGGCTCCTCCATTAAATTGGTATGCGCATTGTTGGGAGGGTTTCTTTTGGGTTATGGAGTTACGATTTGGAATCTCTCCACAAAGGTATATGATACAGCTCCCGAAAAAGTAAGAAGAACAGTATTGATTGGACTTTGCTGCTGGTTCGTGATGGATAGTACAGGCTCAATAACTGGCGGACATGCCTCAAATGCCATTTGGAATGTCTTGATCTTACTATTATTCGTAGGCCCATTATGGCTTCCGGCAATTACTCAAAAAACCATTAAAATAAATGAAACGGAATAATTCAATACTTAAAGCCTTACTAATTGTTCAAACCATTGGGGTGTTGGCTTATACAGCAATAGCAATCCAAAATGACGGCTTCAATTTTCTGGGAAGAGCACAAGAATTTGTCCTTTCTATGACGTGGATGGGGCAATTCGCGTTAGATTTTCAGTGCTATTTGATATTATCCGCTCTTTGGATAAGTTGGAGAGACAGGTTTTCCGCTAAATCAATTCTGCTTGCAATAACAGCCATGATTTTCGGGATTATTGTCTTCGCACCATATTTACTAAATCTGCTTTACAAAGAAAAAGGAAATATTGCACGCGTTCTCATTGGAAACAGAAATGAAAAGACGTTCTCGTAAAAAATATCAAAAGTGGTTACTCAATCCGCTTTACCCCATTAACAGTAAGATTCAGTGTATTTATTCTACCCTAAGATGCTATCATTTTGGAATAAGAATAGTGCTAAGGTCGGCGCGATTCGCTAAAGTTACTACCTTTGAAAAGGAGTGCGTATTAAATCTGCACCCATAGATTTTAATCCATACTAAGACCTTTAAAGCAACAAACATTATGACAAAGAGAATTTTCATTACGGGAGCTTCCTCCGGCTTGGGGAAAGCTGCAGCCAAATTATTTGCAGATAGAGGATGGGATGTGCTGGCAACCATGCGAAAACCAGAGAAGGAAGCGGAATTAGCAAGTATGAAAAATGTGACCTTGCTCCCATTGGATGTAACCCATACAGCACAAATCAAATCTACAGTAGAGGAAGCGATCTCCTTGGGGGCTATTGATGTGGTCTTTAATAATGCCGGCTATGGTTTGGCTGGACCGTTTGAAGGTGCTACGGACGAACAAATTGTAAAACAACTTAATACCAATCTACTTGGTGTGATGCGAGTGACCCAAGCATTTATTCCTCACTTCAGAGCGAAAAAAAGCGGACTTTTTATTACTACTACTTCGATAGGGGGATTAATAGCTCTACCCTTTAATTCGGTGTATCACGCCACGAAATGGGGATTGGAAGGATGGAGTGAAAGTTTGGCTTTTGAACTAAATCCACATGGTATTGGTGTAAAAACAGTATCTCCGGGCGGTATTGCCACAGACTTTGCCGGACGTTCCCTGGACTTAACGGCTCATGAGGCATACAGCGATCAGATGAATAAGGTATTATCCGTATTTATGGATCCCGAACGTCAAAAGACTTACTCCTCAGCGGAACAAATCGCAGAAGTTGTATATGAAGCTGCAACGGACGGAAAAGAACAATTGCGATATCCAGCAGGTGAAGATGCTAAAGCCATGTATGCTCAAAGAAAAATGGTGGGAGACGAAGCGTTTAGAAAAGGAATCAAAGACTCTTTTTTAGGGTAAGAATTTAACGCGAAGGTATCTTTTCCAAAAGGTTGAAGTTGGTTTTGATCAAAGTTTTCATGACTTGAAAGCTCTTCATACAAATCAGAAGACAATGAAAATAGCACTCGCTCAAATACATCCTGTAAAAGGAGATATCAAAGAGAACATCCGTGTGCACAAGGAAATGATTGCACTTGCATCTGATGCCCATGCAGATGCACTATTTTTTTCAGAATTGTCCATTACCGGTTATGAACCTGAATTAGCAGAAGAATTAAGCTTTGAAATAGAAGATGACAGATTGGATTCAATAGAGAAACTTAGTCAGGATTTAGATATGATTATTGGTGTTGGAGCTCCGCAAAGAACGCAGAATGGTATGCAAATCTCGATGTTCATTTTCACCCCAACAAAAAAAGAACATCATACGCCAAACAAATACTTCACGACGATGAAAAAAGGTTTTTCATCAATGGGAATCATCAAACGATCATTGATAAAAAAGAAGTTAGAATTGCACCAGCCATTTGTTACGAAAGCCTTCAAGCGACACACTTTGAGAAAGTACAACAACTTGGGGCTACCATTTACCTTGCCAGTGTGGCTAAGCCCCAAAATGGAATAGACAAGGCCTATCCGTATTTTGCAGAATTAGCAAGACACAATTCGATATCCATACTAATGGTGAATTGTATTGGGTATTGTGATAACTTCTTTTCAGTTGGTCAATCTGCCGTATGGAATAAAAAAGGACAATGCGTGGGACAACTCAGTGATAAAGAGGAAGGAATCCTGCTTTACGATACCAAAACAGAAAAAACAAAAATAGTGTTGCGAAAAAGCAAGCACTAACATTATTATCTAAACCAAAACCTCAGGTAAAATGACTATTGGATTTGCACTGCTATTGAATAACGAATGTCATAATTTCATAAGGCAAATGCAGTTGGAGATCCATCAAACCACCGGAATAGCACTTCCAAGACAAACTCCACACATCACAATTAAATCCCCCTTCGAAGTTGATGAGGTAAAACATTTCGTGCAGTACGTGGAAGATTTAGCCTTGAACACGAAACCGATTCCTATTGATTTTAAAGGATTTGGATCATTTGATGACAAGGTGATTTTTTTGGACGTCATGCAAAATCAGAAATTACTCAATCTACATTGGAAGATACTAAGCAACTTGAAAGATAAATTTGGAGTAGAGCCCCACGAACTGGAAGGTGAAAATGTAAAATTCCATGCGAGTATTGCCGGATTTGCCCATCATCAAACTTTCCTACAGGTTCATGATCACCTATCTCAGTATCAACCTCGTTTTAGCTTTACCGCAAAAGAAATGGGGATATTTCTTCATATAGGGGAAGGACAAGGATGGATCGTAAATAGAAGAGTACACTTTGGAAACGGATGAGAGCGATTTAATAAGTAGTTTTCGATGTACTCTTCCCTGGTCAAAGTCGATTTTACCCACAATCAAATTAAAAAATAAAAAAAAGAGTAATTTCATTTAACAAAATAGTAGACAGACTTGTCTGTATAGTGAAATAGTATTACTTTTGCCCTATGAAGCAATCTAATGTGCGGGATAGAATCATTGAAACGGCCACTTCTCTATTTTATAGAAATGGATACAATTCTACCGGAATAAATGAAATCATAGCCAAAGCAGGAATCGCAAAAGCTACGCTCTACAATCATTTCAAATCAAAAGAGGACATCTGTCTGGCCTATCTAAAATTCAAAAACACCACATTTTTAAAAGATATAGAAGCCTATTGCACATCCAAAAAAACAGGAAAAACACAAATCCTGGCCATTTTTGATTTCCTTCAGCTCTTTTTTAAAGACAAAGACTTCAATGGTTGCTGGTGTATCAAGACCGTTTCCGAAATCCCCAAAGAAAATGAGGTGATCCGTAATGAGATACAATTACAAAAAAACCTATTCATTGCGCTTATCACTAAACTGATATCAACGAATCTACCCCATATTGAAAAAACCGAACGTAAAAATGCGCTCGCAAGGCAACTCTACCTTCTGTACGAAAGTGCTGTGGGTGAAAGTCACCTCCATCAGGAAGATTGGCCAATCATAGAGGCTAAAAATTTGTGCGCGTATGTTATAACCTAATTTTTTTAACCTAATATAGACAGACTTGTCTGTCTATTAATTACAAAACACAAAAATGAAAGAATTCGAGAACAAAGTAGCTTTAATCATTGGTGGCACCAGTGGGATTGGAAATGCAACTACAAATGCACTGCTGGAAAGTGGTGCGACGGTACACATGGTAGGCAGAAATACAGATAAGGTTGCCGACGCCCCTAATTTGATCAAACATTCTGTGGATATTTCGAAAATGGATGAAGTTCGATCACTAATCACTACCATCGAGTCTTTATCCAATCTGGACTATCTCGTGAATGCATCCGGTATTTTTGGCCCTAAACCATTTCTAGACCATACCTTAGAAGATTACAATTCTTATTTGGACCTGAATCGCGGCTTTTTCTTTCTTACGCAAAGTGCCGCAAAGAAGATGAAACAAACCAATGGCGGAGCAATTGTAAATGTGGGCTCCATGTGGGCAAAACAAGCGGTAAAGGCTACACCCTCCTCGGCCTATTCCATGCAGAAAGCTGGTCTGCATTCCTTAACACAGCATTTGGCAATGGAGTTGGCGGACGATAACATTCGAGTCAATGCGGTATCTCCGGCGGTAGTCAACACTCCGGTATATCATGGTGTGTTTGGTGGAAAAGAAGAAGCGGAAAAAGCACTGGTCGGTTTCAATAACTTTCATCCCATTGGCAAGAATGGGACGCCCGTAGATGTAGCCAATAGTATACTGTTTCTCCTCTCGGAAAAAGCTTCCTGGGTTACAGGAGCGATCTGGGATACAGACGGAGGTGTTATGGCTGGTCGAAATTAATAACCACCACAGCATAATTAGGCGGTTTGGGTTAAACTCGAACCGCTACTACTTCTTTTTCTATGATGTGATTTATAACGAATGCTGAGATTATTGATAACTGTCTGAAAACGCAGTTTGAAGCTATTCTTGTGATTCGTAGCTCTAGTTTTCAACAAAACCACAGTTATTGGAGACAAAAAAAGTGATAAGATGAAATTCAAGGAGTTGCAAAGGAAGCTACGGACACAATCTGTGATCTTGTAAAACTTGAAGCCCTTTGTGCTGTTCTCAAAGTTCCATGTGATTAAAGTAGAAATGTCTCGACGTAGAATTATATCCCTATTGTATCCAGGAATCAATATTTTGTTCTTATGTCCTGAAGTTCGGAAATTTAAAAAGCTATTTTATTCAGCGATAAAGATGTCTATATTTATCGACTAAAAAGTAGCACCCAGGCATGAATTTATCCCGTCATAATTACTTAAAAGCAAGAGATTTCGTCCTTACAAACGCACGAATGATTGAACGACGTTTATTTCAATTTCATTTTGAAAATGATAGCGCGGATGGTGTTTACCATGCTGTATATGCCTATCGTAATTCGGATGGTGGTTTTGGACATGGCATGGAGCCAGATACCGCCTCCCCGGAAAGTCAACCCTTGTTCAGCATCATGGCGCTGAAAACTCTGGATGAAGTGGGTTACTTAAATGCAAACGTGATTCTGAGCGATTTTATGCCCTATTTTCAAAGTGTCACAACCGAAAAAGGTGGCATTCCCTGGATGTTACGGCCTACAAGTGAATATCCCTGTGCGGATCACTTCAAAACAGTAGAAGAGTGGGCTGCATTGAGTACAACAGCGCCTTTACTGGGAATGCTTGAAAAGTACGAAATTAACATTCCATGGATGCAAAAGGCAGAAGAATTTGTATGGAGTGAAATTGATCGCATCAAAGAAAAACACGTTTTTTGCCATCTCTGTGTTCCGAGGCGGCTGCAATTTCTGCAATACACAAAACGCAAATCTAAAGCTGAAAAAGCACTCGAAAATCTGAAGCAATGGATACTTGCAGATGGTATAATGTGCCAAGATAAAACGGACGATGGCTGGGGACTTTACGGCAAACCACATAGTTTATATTATGCACCTTCTCCTAATGGCATCTTGCATTCGATATTTTCAAAAGAAATGATAGATTCCGATTTGGATGAGTTGGTCCGCAGACAAAAAAGTGACGGAAGATGGGATACCTGGTACGGGCTTAGTGAAGGCATGAAATTGGAATGGGCGGGCATTCAGACGTTGTGGACGTTAAAGACTCTAAAAAATTATGACAGAATTGCGTACTAACTCCCATCTTTAATTGAATGGGTCTATAAATCCGATATATTCAAATCACTTTCTTTCATGCTTCGATAAAACCAGATCACAATAAAAATGTATTTGACCAACGAATTACAAAAACATCTGCGCTCAATAGGTTCTACTATCCATTTGTACAATTCTTTTGAATCCCCAGGACCTGCAAATTATGTTTATTACACACCCACAGGGGATAGAAACTTTCGAGTAGACTTTGGTCGAACTACTATGGAATACTCCGTTGTGCTTTTTATCCGAACCAAAGAACAAAACTATGAGATGTGTTATTTCAGAGGGCTATTTAATTCTTTGGATCAGCTTGCTCGAGTTCTCAAAGCCTGGATCGATGAAAAACAAAACGTAGATGTAATAGCGACGCAGTACAATGAATTAGAACCATTTTTGTTCGATGAGTTTGTCCATCCAAATCCTGCGATAGAAGAAAGGTGGTGTTATGTTAAAAATCGAATTTTCAACGATCTTAAATTTTGGCAAAATCAAAATTTTGAAATGCTATATTTCAAAATGCTTGAGCATGCAAAGCGAAATAAAGAATGGTCGCATTATTACCCATTCACAAGCCATGATTGGTTCAGATTTAGTTTGAACGAAGAATTAAGTGTAACATGGGTTTTGGCATTAGTCCTCATTCCCACAAGAACTACAGAAAAAGGGAATTATTTTGTGGGGGTCCCGGAAGAAGAATGTAAAGAAGGATATTTCTTTGACGATGTAGAGGAAGCAATCAAATTCTATGGAAGAAAACTAAAAGAATACAAACCCATTGCTTATAACTAAAAATTACGCATCAGAATAATAACTCCTTTTGGAACTATTACGAAAAGCGTACTATTAAATGTATGTTTCTATTCTACATTGGGATAGCATAGTTATAGCAATGAAGTGATTTAAAACGTATGTTAAACTGATTTATATAAGATTGATTATCAGATTGAATTGTTTTTTGAGAAGCATCCCGCCTTAGGGGACATGCCGAAAAAATGCGATAAGTTGATATCCAAGATGTTGTAAAGGGCTTACTTATATGTGTAACTACACAGCCAGAATACTATTTCAAATAAAAAAGTCTATCAGGCTTCAACATTTCTAGCCCAGGATCACAATCCTTGGCTAGAAGTTAGTTGAAAATCCATTTTGGCGGTATTTTATACTTCCGCTAAAGCTTCAGCGATACGCAGATGGTCAAAAATGATGACAAAATACATCATGACGATAGGATTAAACATATCTCTGTGTAGTTTCATATATGTTTTTAAACCACTTCAATACTTAATAGTGATATTTAATCGCAAAGTGCGTAAAAAAATATTTTTCGTACGAAGTAACTACGTTATGCAGTCCAGCATGCGTTACGAACTTTGTACTATTCTCAACGTTTCGATGTGGTTAAACAATAGTATCTCATAGTAGAATTTAATGGATCATGAACACCAAATTCAAATGAAAACCACCAAACTATACAGGCCCGTAAACAAAGTTGAGCTGGACTTAATCCAAAAATCTGATTGGAAAACATTCCCTCCCAGGCTTCCAGAACAACCCATTTTTTATCCCGTTACAAATCAGGAATATGCCAGTCAAATAACACGAGAATGGAACTTGCCAACCTATAAAAATGGCTTTGTAACCGAATTCGAACTAAGCGAGGATTATTTGTCGAAATTTAAGATAGAGAAAGTAGGTCTTGAGCACCACACGGAACTTTGGGTGCCGGCAGAGGAATTGGAAGAATTTAACCATGAAATAATTGGCGATATAAAAGTCATTGAAGCATACCATGAAAATCCCAAAAAAGAATTTGTTTTTGTAGAATCCATAACTGTAGAGACAAAAGAAATTTTGATAGCATTCCGATTTATGAATGACGAAGAAAATTTGGACATGAATGAACGAAAATCTATTGGCGATTTAGAATTGAAAAGTTATTTATCCCATGCGAGGACAGCAGTAAAAGGAAATTCTAATACATGGTTGGTTAGAGTACACAAAAAAGACTTTGTGCAAAACTCATTTAAGCAAAACACTATTCAGGAATTTGAATTTAAATAATACAGGACATTGTCCATAAAAAAGAACTACGCCTTGATCGTTCATTTCTAAAACAATAGCTATGATTCGAATAATATACAGTTGGAAAGTTGAACCTGAAAATCTGGAGTTGTTTATAGATACCTGGAAGAAGACTACCAATAAAATCCATGAAGAAATAAAAGGTGCAAGAGGCAGTTTTATGTTGCAAGATGAAAATGATACCAAAAACATAAAAACGATTGCACGGTGGGATTCGCTAGACGATTGGGAGCGGTTTTGGAATGACAGCAAGCCACGTCAAATGAGCACGATGCATGACTTGGGAGAACGCATATCCGTTGAAATCTTTAACGAGGTAGATGATTTTACAAGATAGTTGAAGTCATCCTAATAAAACACAAGGACTTCAACACTTGAGGCTACAGGCTACAAATGTTTCCAATTTTTGTAAAAGAAGCTCCAGCCCGATTGAAGTGTAAACGCTACAGAGGCAGCTAGCAATATATAAAGAGCATACGTTACCCAGGTGGCGGGTGTAATATTCCCATAGAATTCAAACATATAAATGAAATACGCCACGGGAAGAGTTACGAACTGCATAGTGGTTTTAGCCTTACCGGACCAACTGGCAGCAACGACCAGAGGTTTCTCTCTTTTTAGGAAAACCAAACGAATTACAGTTATTAACGCTTCTCTTAGAAAAATAGGGATCACCCACCAAAATGAATATACATCCAATCGCGTAAGCGAAGAAAGCACGAAAAAACAACCAACTAATATGACTTTGTCAGCGATTGGGTCCAAGATCTTTCCGAGTTTGGTAACCATATTATATTTGCGCGCATACCAACCATCCAGATAATCCGTAATTCCTGCAATGGTAAACAAAACAGCAGCAATGATGCGACCAGTAAGGTCTCCATACAGCAACAACACCGGAACGATGATGCCCAGAATCAATCTGATGGTAGTTAGAATATTAGGAACGTTCACGCAAGACAGTTATTTAGACTGTAAATGTATACAACTAAAGTGGAATAAAGAATTAATCAAAATAACTTGGGAAATTAATGGTATGAATCAAAGGCAATAATTACTTGTAAAATGGATATTTCACCAATTTCAATCGTATATAAAACGTACATATTCTATCTTACATTCTGACTAAAATCAAATTTCATGCGATTCAAATGAATGAAGTGATTTAAAACCGTATGTTACGTTAATTTATAATAGATTGATTATCAGATTGAAGTGTTTATTGAGAAGTATAGCAGAAGCCAAGCGAGGAGTAAAATACGATAAATTGGTATTCAAGATATGGTACAGGACTTAACAATATGTATTTACACCACTTCAATACTCAAAAGCACGGTTATGCTCCGTTATCAAACCATACTATCCTTATTTTTGCTGCTCTTCCTTCCTTTGCTTGTTTCTACTCAATCCAGCATTGATCATTGGGAAACTGTAGTATATAACAACGACATATGGACGTATCAAGTGGGCTCCTCAGAACCACCATCCGATTGGATACAGCCTCAATTTGATGAGAGCAATTGGCAAACAGATCAAGGAGGATTGGGTTATGGAGATGACGACGATAATACCATCATTCCAACAACGATCTCACTTTATATTCGCATAAAATTTGAACTGTTCGATACCTCGAGGATAAAAATGGCCGTTCTGCATGCAGACTATGACGATGCCTTCGTAGCTTATCTCAATGGAACTGAATTTGCCCGCGGCAATTTTGAAGCCGGAGGAAGTCCACCAGCCTTCGACGAAATTCCTGAAGATGACCATGAGGCATCTCTCTATCGTGGAGAATTGCCCGAAGCATTTGCCATCTATCCAAAAGCCTTTGATCAATTGGCAAAAGAGGGAGAAAATACTCTGGCTATCCAAATTCACAATTATTCGATCTCCTCTTCTGATCTAACCAGCAATTTCTTTCTTTCACTGGGTATCATGGACAACTCCATGCAGTACGACCCCACACCGAGTTGGTTTTTCGAACCATTCTTTGCTACCGAACTCCCACTACTACGCATCAACACCATGAACCAGGAAATCCCGAATGAACCCCGTATTGTGGCCAACCTGCAAATCGTAGATAATGGTCCTGGATTGGTTAATTTTCTGGATGATCCGGCTACGGGTTATGACGGTTCAATTTCGATTGAGATAAGAGGTGCCTCTTCACAGTTTTTCGATAAAAAGAATTACGGATTTGAAACACAGGATGAAAATGGAGAAAATAATAATGTATCTCTATTGGGTATACCGGAAGAAAACGATTGGATCCTGCATGGACCATATTCAGATAAAAGTTTGATTCGAAATGTATTGACTTTTGAGATCGGCAGAGAAATGATGGACTATGCCTCTCGGACTCGTTTTTGCGAATTGATCATCAATGAAGACTATCGGGGCATCTATGTGCTCATGGAAAAAATAAAACGGGATGCCAATCGAGTAGATATCTCCGCTCTTAGACCAGAAGACATTGAAGGCGATGAATTGACGGGCGGGTACATCATACAAATCGATCGGGACAATGAAGAAATTGCAGCTGATGGGTGGTATTCTCCCTATGGCGGCAATCCCTTTTACAGGTTTCATCATCCAGATCATGATCAACTGGCACCTGAACAAAAAGAGTACATCGAGGCTTGGATCACCGATTTTGAACGAGCTATGCAGCAGCCATTTTTTGCTTCAATCTATGACGAATACATAGATACGAAATCATTTATCGACTACTTCCTCATCAATGAACTGGCAAAACATATCGATGCCTTTAAGCTGAGTTTCTACATGTATAAACGAAAAGACAGCAACGGCGGGAAGCTCCACCTTGGCCCGATTTGGGACTTTAATTTGGGATATGGCAATTTTGATTTTGGCTGTCTGCCCAATCCCGAGGGATGGATCTATCCATGCATTTCGAGAGCTTTTTGGCTAGAAAAGATCGTAGATATCACTGCTGTAAAAAATCGCATGTACTGCCGATGGCAACAACTCAGAGAACAAAAACTGAACACTTCTCGTCTTATGGATCGCATCGATAGCATGTACACAGCGCTAAGTCCTGCTGTAGATCGCAATTTTAATCAATTTGATATTTTGGGAACGTATATTTGGCCAAACTCTTTTGTCGGAGACAGCTACGAAGAAGTAGTCGATTTTTTGAAATCATGGCTTACAGCCCGTCTGGAATGGATGGACGATAATATGTTTGGCAACCCTACCCAGGACTGTGATGCGCTTCTAGATGTCAATCAAGATGATCTAAAACCAAGTCTGAATATATTCCCCAATCCATTTACCAGTCAAATTTCGTTCTTCCTCTCGAATGAATCCACAATTGGATTGGAAGTATCGATTTACGACATACTCGGCACTCCAATTGTGCAGGCGGGATTGCTCCCAATAAAATCCCTGGATCTTAGTTATCTACCGGCTGGTATTTATTTTTATACCTTGAAAGATAAAAGTCACATTCTTAAACATGGCAGGTTGATCAAACAATAAACCTCCTCTATATCCTGGAAATAAAGCCTCGAAAAAGAGAGGAACTCTAGTTGATCCGGTACATATATCATATTAAAGAGTATAATAATATCATAAGAGTAAAGAATTAGTCCACTTAAACTCAATAAATCCCGTTTTCAGCAGTATCTTGCGCTTTGTTAATCCTAAATTTTAAAAATTTATTATGAAAAAGAAGCTTTCAAATTTGTTTTTCATTGTGCTTTTGGCAATGACCATGACGTCTTGTTATACATATACGTATACTGTTGGAAATGGACCAAAAAGCGGAATCGAAGTAAAGCAAAAAAATCACTATTTCATTTACGGTCTTGCTCCGGGAGGAATTTCAGATCCAATTCAAATGGCTGGAGATGCAACGGATTACCAAGTGAAGATCGAACATACGTTCGTGGATGGGTTGATCAATGCGATAACCTTTGGAATTTACACTCCTACCACTACAACGGTAACGAAATAAGAACGCATAAGAAGGCTTCACTACAAAGAAGCCTTCTTCATTTTTATCCCTCCTTATGAAAAAAGCATTGCTCATTGTTGGCATAGTATTGATTCTATATGCACTTTATTCCCTCTTTCCGTACATCACGGATTTTTCCCAACTATCAAAGTATGGTAAAGGATATATTGTTGGAAAATTCTTGTTTCTTTTTATTGGAATTCTACTTGCCTATTTAGGAATCAGGAAAAAGAAGTAAGGCCATAGGAGTATCACCCATTACCAAGAGTTTGAGGTTTCATCTGGTTCGTCACGAATTTAAACAAACATACGACATACTTTTTATAGAAACCCAATGAAACTCAGCGATTCAAAAAACGATTTAACCAATTATTTCTCAACCCAATATTTATGTCCTCAAATTCATCTTGTTGAGATCACTTAAAATCCAATGATCAAGAAGCCATACTGGTCGTAGTTGACCTATTCGGAACCTTAATTCCCGAAAAGAATCTTAAAACTTTCGAAGCCAATGTATATGCTGTAAGGACATTTATATTAAATTAAAATCTATGGCAAGTGATTGTTTCTTCCACATTCGTCGAACACCTAACATTCACCAATTTTTAACATTTAAAAAAACCTATATCCAATTACATCGTTTTACTTTGTAGAAGAATTCTTAAAGACTACTAAAAAGAAGGTATAATGAAAATAGGGATCGTATGCTATCCTACGTATGGAGGAAGTGGTGTTGTAGCTACCGAAATTGGGCTGGGACTGGCCAAACTAGGACACGATGTGCATTTCATTACATATAAGCGTCCCGCTCGACTGAGCCATTTCCATGCTAACGTCTGCCTTCATGAGGTCAGCTCTTTCGATTATCCTCTTTTTGAATATACACCGTACGAGACTGCTCTTGCCAGTAAGATGGTGGACGTAGTAAAATACGAAGAACTCGATATTCTTCATGTGCATTATGCTATACCCCATGCCGCAGTCGCCTATATGGCAAAGCAGATTTTACTTACTCACGGTATCAATATACCTATCGTTACTACCTTGCACGGAACAGATATCACTCTGGTGGGATCTAATAAATCATTTTTTCCAGTTGCTGAATTTAGCATCAATTCCAGCGATGGGGTTACTACGGTTTCCAAGCAACTGAAAAGACAAACAGAAGAAACATTTGATGTTAAAACTGACATTCGAGTGATCTACAATTTCATAGATTTTGATCGATTCAGAAAAACGGATAAGGACCATTTCAAAAAAGCGATTGCCCCGGATGGCGAAAAGATTATGGTGCATGTTTCCAATTTCCGAAAAGTAAAGCGGGTTGAGGATGTCATTCGGGTATATGAAAAAGTACAGGCAAAATTACCTTGCAAACTCATGCTCATTGGCGATGGACCGGAAAGAGAAAATATGGAGCAGTTATGTCGAGAGATTGGGCTTTGTAGCGAAATTAGATTTTTAGGAAAACAAGATGCCGTGGAAGAACTACTGGCAGTTTCTGACATTTTCATTCTCCCGTCAGCAAACGAAAGCTTCGGATTGGCTGCGTTGGAAGCTATGGCCTGTGAAGTACCGGTCGTCTCTTCCAATATTGGAGGATTGCCCGAGGTTAACATCGATGGCAAGACCGGATATCTCTGCAATGTAGGAGATACAGACACCATGGCGGATCGTGTATTATCTATTTTACAGAATCCGGAAACACACCAAAAATTCAGAAATGCAGCTTTCGAACACGCCAAAACCTTTGACATAGCCAACATCCTTCCGGTATACGAAGATTATTACAAAGAGATCATTCAGAAAGTGAATGGAAAGGTCTTTGTCTAGCTAGACTTCACAAATCAGTTTTTTCCGAGATATATGGTAATGCCCTCTGTTCCTGTGCAAATGCTATAACGGCTGAGTGCTACCATAAATACAAAAAGAAGACCAATACGACGGCAATCTGGTCAAAGGGCTACTTAGGCGATCATTTTTGAGAAAGTTTAGTTTTGCCCGTCTTAAGGCTTTATCCTTGGAAAAGCCAAGATTCAAATGTTCGTAATAGGATCTCATAATATAGAATGAAATCTGATCTGGAATACTCCATTTGCTCGCCACAACAGACTCTGCTCCGGAAAATATAAAGTACCGCGCCAGACTTAAGACACCTTCACCTTTGACATATCTACCACTCGCCGTTTGACAGGCGGAGAGTACTATTTGATGTGCTTTGAGGTTCATTTTTCCAATCTCAGCAGCGGTCAGGATAAAATCATCATCATTTTTAGAGGAATATAGTAAGATAGATGACTTGGCCGGGTCAGAATTGTCTGAGAAGGCATGTGCGGAGAAGTGTATAAGGTCAGCCTGTTTTAGCAAATCAATTACCTTGTCCTTTCGTGCTTTTTCATTTATCAGGACCTTACCGCCATTTATCTCCTGCAAATATTTCACTTCTTTTACCGCAAAAGCCAAAGGACCAATTGATATACCTCTAATGTTGATATTTTCAGGACGGCTGATCAATGAATCATTTACAATCGAATCAATCTTCTTCAAAGTCTCATTGTTGTATTCAATACCTATCCCTAAAAAAGAGTGATTAGCTTGCTTGGCTTGAAGAGATCGAACAAAGGCTTGACGAATATCCGTAATATAACTAATTGAATATCTCGAAATTAAATAATTCTCCGCCTCAGTCCAGTCATCCGACCGTTTGTTAATCAAAGATTCAAAACTAAGGTCGGAAAGCGCACCAGAAACTGAAAACATAAGTCGATCTACTTTCTGTAAAGATGGGTGGGATAAGAACGGTTCGAGTAATGCAGAATAAACCTTATGGGAATTATCCAAATACGCTTTCTCCGCTTTAGCCGGTTCATCTCTTATGTAATCGAAATCTTTTATTATAGAGCTTACTTTCTGAATGGAATATTGCAAGGCCGAATCTAGTTCTATTGATTTAAACAGGGAAGTATCCTTGCTAATGGAGAGAATATACAAGGCCTTTTCTCCCTGAAAAATTTGGATAACCATAGAGGAATCTGCCAGTTTGGATTGACACTCCTCCAGTGAAATGGGCTCTTCTACCCTACGATACGCATTAAACTTCAAATTTGATGTTGCGATCGAGTCCAATATGGAATTCTTCTTGAATATCAAGTCGTAAAAGGATGCTTTAAGAAAAGACACGGAATCCTGATTATCTATATCGACTATTTGACTTTGAAGCTCTCTTGTTTGATCCAATATCTGATCCAAAACATCCAAAATAGATGGATCAATTCTGCTGGAAGAAAGTGCTGCTTTCTCTCTGACCTCTTGCTTTAAAGAGTAATTTCTACTCTGTTGCATAAGTGTAAAAATCGCTTCCTTTTCATCCTCACCGTTACTCTGATTACCCAATAGTATGCACTCTATTAATGTCTCAAATAATGGATACATGTATCCCGTTAAGCGTTGTTGTGATTCTTCTTCCAAATTATTATTCAATCGTTGAAAATAATCGATCGATGTCTGCAACGATTTAACTGCGGTTTCCAAATAATACGAATTCCCTGTATTTTGAAACTGTTTGAGTGCAACTTTACCTTTTAAACCGATCATATCTGGAACCCAGACTTCTTTCTCCAACCAATAGACTTCAGGAATTTCGTAAACAGTATCAAATTCAAAACCGGATAAAAAAGTCTCTAACGCATAATTCGTATATTGTAATGCTTTGGACAACTGATTGGTTTTATAATATAATTTACCTGCTCTGGCATAAGTCTTACCAAGTTCTCGATCATATTTTAGCCGATATTTACTGGCGAATTCAACAGATTGTTTTAGCTGCCGATTCATTTCGTTTACATCCTTCTCTATATAATTTATTTTAGCAAGTAACTCTGATCTCGTTATCAGTTGGGCAGTATCCCGTACCTGGACAGTTTCATCGTATAAATCAATAAATCGTCGGGCTTGATCTAGGCTGTCCATCTCCAAATAAGACTTTGCTATAGCCAGATACATTTCTTCTCTGTTCAAGGGATGAAAGTCAGTCGCTTTATGATAATGATGGATGGCTTCGAGGTATTGCCCAAATAAATGATCAAGCAATCCTGAATTCCAATGATAATTCGATATCTTAAT
>JBCCVV010000020.1:0-44749 GCA_039194925.1 Bacteroidota bacterium | reverse complement strand
CGCTAAAAATACTACCCCGGGTCTTTACTTTCAGAAGTCACCAAATTCGAAGTTCAACATTCTTGTTCATCCAAAAGACATTTCCAGAAAAGATCATATTTTCATTAAACAACACTGGGTATCTAAAAATTCCGAATTATTAGCATACGCATTCCTTCGAAATGGAAGTGACTGGACTGAAATAAAAGTCGTATCACTTAAATCCGGAAAGCACAAAAAAGATCACTTGCAAGGAATAAAGTATTCAGGTATTGCCTGGCGCGATGATGGATTCTATTATTCTACCTTTCATCAGGATGATAAATTTAGTCAATCGATTCAACAAAAGGTATTTTATCATAAGCTGGGAACTAAGCAAGAAGAGGATAAATTAATTTTTGAGAGAAAGAACAGACCATATGTTCATTTTTACTTTAAATCAATAGGCAATGAAAGATTTTTCATTTTGATTGAAGAAAACGAACTCGAAAATAAAACCAACATATTTTATATCGATTTTGAAAAGGGGCATGAGTTATTGCGACCATTGGTCATGGATGTAAAGGGTCATCTTCACGTCATAGGAAGTCACGAAGGAAAATTGATCATTACTACTTCAAAAGATTCAAATGCGGGAAGAGTGGTTCTGATTGATCCAGAAGATCCCTACAATTGGAAAGCTATCTCTCCTGAATACAAGAATGCGGTATTGTTAAGCACAATTACATGTGAGGATAGAATTGTGACAGCATATCAGGTCCAACAAGTGACTTTAATTATCATTTTTGATTACCAGGGCAATGTTATTCACACAACGAAGCTCCCGCTGGCACGATCGATTGGTAAATTTAGTAGGAGCAATAATGAAGACGAATTGTATTTCTATTATTTCTCATTCACTATACCCCCTGTATCGTTCAAGCTGAATATTAAAAACTTCGAAATCGAACCGATGAACAGAACTACCGTCACCTTTGATTTTGAAGATATCATTTACGAAGAACTGGAGTATAAATCAAAAGACAGTGTCACAGTTCCAATGGTAATTGTGTATGAAAAGGGAATAAAACTGGATGGTTCCAATCCGGTCTTGTTGAAAGCTTATGGCGGATTTGGTCACATCACACAGAATAATTTTGATCCTGGTATTGTACATTTTATAAAGAAAGGCGGAATTTATGCATTTGCCAATATTAGAGGAGGAGGAGATAAAGGCGAAGAATGGAGCAAAGCCGGCCGCGGTAAATTCAAACAAAATTCATTCGATGATTTTATAGCTGCAGCCGAATTTCTTATTCGCGAAAAATTTACAAACCCAGAAAAATTGGCAATTTCCGGGGGTTCGAATGGTGGTCTTGTAGTTGCTGCGGCAGCCATCCAAAGACCGGATTTATTCAAAGCGGTAGTGCCCGTTGTATCGCCTTTTGATATGTTACGTTTCGAGAATTTTACCATAGGCCATAAGCATACCGATGAATATGGAACTATATCCGACAGCCTAAGCTTCTTACGATTATTGGATTATTCTCCCTACCACAACGTCTCCGACAGTATTAATTATCCATCAATGCTCATCATCACCTCGGAAAACGATGATCGAGTACCGCCATTACATTCCTATAAATTTGTGGCTCGAATGCAAAACAGAAGCATTCAGAAAAATCCAATTCTATTAAAAGTAGAGGAACAGTCCGGTCATTATGGCGCCTTGACGCATACATCTCGCATAAAGTCCAAAGCAGACCTATATGGGTTTATTATGAATGAGATTATGGATTAATGTAGTCAAACACATAATTGTAATGCATTCATCAAGATAATCGTCTTATCCCTAAAAGAGAAAACAATATATTTACAACAATCTTTAGAGTGTCATGAAAATATATTTTATTCTTTCCACCGCATTATGCGCAG
This sequence comes from Bacteroidota bacterium, assembly GCA_039194925.1. Taxonomy (GTDB): domain Bacteria; phylum Bacteroidota; class Bacteroidia; order Chitinophagales; family Saprospiraceae; genus CAJXUU01. The sequence continues at coordinate 42,856 of JBCCVV010000020.1, read as the reverse complement.
TCTTAAACCTGAATGCTCAATCCTTCTATCTCGGAACAGATATGTCTTACGTCAATGAAATGGAAGATTGCGGAGTTACTTATTTTGAAAATCAAGAAGAAAAAGATCCATATGCCATTCTCGAAAATAATGGGGGCAATTTTGTTAGACTACGGCTTTGGCATACCCCATCCTGGTATGATGAACTCAACAACGGAAATCGATATTCCGATCTGAATGATGTTAAACGTGCCATTGCTCGAGCAAAACAGCAAAACCTGGAAGTGCTGCTCGACTTTCACTTATCAGACAATTGGGCTGATCCCAACAAGCAACTTGTTCCAGCTGCCTGGCTTTCGGTTGTAGATAACACAGAGATTCTTAAAGACTCGCTATACAATTATGTCCACCATACACTTACCCACCTCAATGCCCACAACTTACTCCCGGATATGATTCAGGTAGGGAATGAAACCAACAAAGGGATTCTTCTTTCGCCAGAAGACAATGCAGTTTGGACATTGGATTGGGAAAGGAATGCAGTACTTTTCAACAGTGCCATTCAAGCCATTAAGGATGTGGAAGAAGCCTCTGAAAAAGATGTAAAGATCATGTTGCACGTGGCCGCTCCAGACAATGCAGAATGGCTGATCGATGGTTTTATTGACAGTGGAGTAACCGATTTTGATGTGATCGGCATCTCCTATTATTGGGCATGGCACAAGCCAACCACCATTGCGGAAGCAGGTGAGGTCATTCAATCGCTTCGTACTTTTTACCCTGATAAAGAAGTAATCATCGTAGAAACCGGGTACATTTGGACCACCGAATGGAATGATTCGGCCAGCAATATTATTAGTGAAACACACCCCGATTATCATCCGGCAAGTCCTGTAAATCAACGCGACTGGTTAATTGAATTGACAAAAGAGGTAATGCAATCCGGCGGAAGTGGAGTGCTGTATTGGGAACCGTTTTGGGTATCAAGTGACTGTTATACACAGTGGGGTCAAGGCTCTCATCAGGAACATGCCGCTTTCTTTGATTTCGATAATCATCTGATACTTCCCGGGGGGATCGAGTGGTTGAATTACAATTATGCGCCGACTTCCACCCAAGAAAAGGAGGAACCTCCAAGAATTCAAATCCTATCAAATAGCTTCTCCGGAGATATCAAGATCAAACAGTCTTTTGATAAAAATCAAGAGCTCAGCTTCACCGTAACGGACTCTATTGGAAACACCATATCCAATGGCAATTCGAAACAAAAAGAAATATCCATCTCTATCGCTGATCAGCCCTTTGGTATTTATGTCGTGCGTGTGAGTGCAGGAAATCTTTTTACCAAGTCCAGGAAGATTTTGTACAGCAAACAATGATTTGCATAGTTGATGTTCTTAGAGTATGTTTAAAAATTGTGTGAACAGATTTTCAAAAATTCAAGGTTTTGGTTAAAGAATAATTGAAATTAGGGCTAAATGACGATATTATTCTGACACAAGGTTATTGAATACTCGAAAATAAAGAAGCATCAATTGATTATTTGGATGAATGGCTGAATAAGGGACTCAACCAAATTATATTTTTAAAATTACTCTTAAATTGATTTAACTTGGCAGTGTTTTCACATGGCAAGAAAAACAGTGCAAAAAATCGCATTAACAACTATATTGCTCCTTTGGCTTTCTCTTTTGGGAACAAGCCAACACATGGCGTCTACTGCTCAAACAGCGTACGAACTTTACCATCGGAATGAAATTTCTACCGCCTTTGCATTGATGGACTCTCTGCGATTTTCAAATCAAGACGCGTGTGACCAATTGGAGTATGTCTTACTCAAAACTGATTTATATCATATTAAAAATCAAACTAAAAAGGCCTATCGCTACTTAATAAAAAGAGAATTCGATGTTGAATTTTGTAATGCCTTGGATCAATACAAACTGGCAGTACAAAAAGCATATCTGGCCTCACAAGTAGAAGGCATTCAACGCACAGAAACCCTCATTAAAGAAATGAAGAAGTTGCCAACATCAGTATCCGATACATCTTCATTCGGGATTAAGCGTTTGCATCTCTATGCCAAGGTTGCTAAACACTACGGTAGAATTGATGAATGCAGACAACTCATATCGAAGGCTTCAGACATTCAATTGTTCAGGAAAAAGCTTTATCATCCGGAATCGTGTGGTTTTTTACGAACACTCGGCTACTCTTATCTCGAAGAAGGACAATTCGAAAAAGCGCGCGAATATTTCAGAATGGAGCGTCGGATTTATGAAAAACATAGAAACGAATTTCCGAAACAGTTGGGCGTAATGTTTTACGATGAAGCCAATACCCATTATGAGCAATTGGAATTCAAAGAGGCAATTGTCGACTATGACTCTACCCTATTCTATTGGTCCATCGATCCACCTTCTAAAGTCTATCTGCGTTATGTACACGAAGCTTTGGGAGATCTCTATTATGAATTGGGAAATACAGCACTTGCTTCTCAATATTGGTCGAGAGCCTCTGAAATCAAATCTCCTAAAAGTCGAGATAAAACAGACCACCTGCCACAATTGGACACCTTAACAAAGAATATCAATTTCGATCAATTGACGATAGCGTATAGTGATGCCTTGGCATTTAGAAAATCCACGTACGGCAGCCATCATGCACTGACGGGTGAATGTCTTACCTTTGTAGGACGTCTCAACGAAATGCAGCATAAAAACGCAGAAGCGCTGACTGCCTTCAACGAAGCATTAACCATTCTTATTCCTGGTTTTGATGTAAAAAATGGTCAATTCCCGCTGGATTCATTAGATCAAATCAATCGCTATGCCTTTGACGCATTGTTGGGTATGGCCCAAATCTATTTTTCTAATTTTGAAAAGGATAAAAATCCGGAGTCTTTAGAATCCGCATTACAAATTATAGATTATGCCTTTAAAGCCCTCGACAAAGTCAAGATATCTTTTGAAGATAGTCATACAGCGCTCTTTTGGTCGGATTTCACCTATCCAATTACAGAACTATCTCTCACAATTCATTTGGCAGCAGCTAATCTATCAAAGGTCCCTCATGCACACTCTATAGTCGCTTTTCAGAATGCAGAAGAAAGTAAATCTTATCTGCTCAGAAGTTTTATGCATAAAGACAAGGTGTTGCGAAAAGGAAAACTCCCCTCTCACGTAAAAGATAAAGAGCAAAAATTGGCCGCTGCTCTGCTTCGATTGAAAGGAAACATTCGAATGGAAGAAAAACGCTGTGGTGATGCACAACAAGCAAAAATAAAAATCTGGCAAGAAGAGCTTGTGGAAGCCCAACAAAAATACGCATCCTGTTTATCAGAAATTTCCCAAAATTATCCAGATCAATTCAATCAATTGTTTGAGACGCCCAAAATGAATACAGATGAATTCCTGAAACTTTTAGCTAAAAAGAAAACGACTTTTGTTTCGTTCTTTTTTGGTAAAAATCACATTTATCGATTTCATTCACACCATAATAAGGTTCATTTAAAAGACATTCCTCTGACCGATCGCTTGAAACAGCTATTCAACCAATTTACCAATGAACTTATGGATTATCAACATATCGATCCGCGCCAAACTGCTTCCCACGATTTGTATACCATCCTATTGGGTGACATCATTGTTCCCAAAGAACATTCTTTAGCAATCGTTCCTGATGGCCCCTTATATCACATACCTTTCGAAGCACTCACAATCATGCAGCCGGATAAACGCAATTTCGAATACTTGCTGGAGCGACATCCTGTTTTTTATATACAATCGGCTTCACTACTGTACAACCATCTCTCTTCTCCTTCCAAAAAGTGTGCGCAACTTCTATCAATTGCTCCCCAATACCAAACGCCCTTAACGTTTAGCGCCAATGACATCAGCACGAACAAAAGCAGTTTGGAAATGGCACAATTGGTGGGTAGCGATGTCATAAAATCAAAGATCATTAGCCAGGCATCGAATTCGGACATCATCCACTTTGCCGGCCATTCCAGCATCAATGCCGAAAATGAAATGATGTCACAGCTTGATCTGGGCAAATTTGAGAAATCGCCACTTCACAGTTATGAAATCTTTGATATGAATCTGGATGCTGCATTGGTTGTATTGAGTTCATGTCATTCTGGTTCCGGAAAGTACGCCCGTGGAGAAGGGGTGATGAATCTTTCACAGGCGTTTCAGCAAGCCGGAAGCGAAAGCGTCATTTTAAGCCTATGGAATGTTGATGATCAAAGTACATCCGAATTGTTTTCTAATTTTTATGCTTCCTTTTTGGATGGACAGCACAAAAGCTCTGCCTTGAGAACCGCCAAACTTGAGCTTATTAACAGTGGTGACCCGCTGCTATCACATCCCTATTTTTGGTCTTCGTTTGTAATGTTTGGAGACGATGACCCAATTGAAATCACCTGCGCAAAATGGAGGTTCCTTCCTTGGGTTTTTATCCTGGCAATCCTTTCTCTGGCAGGATATTGGATGCTTAGAATACGATTTATGTATTAGAGTTAGACGGTCGTCATTCCAACTGAAAATTATAGCGGAGCATTACCCACTATCAGGTTTGAGTTATTCCGTCAATTCCAGATTCTTCAATATCTTCAATGATTCATCTTTCTTGTAATCGCCTCTTTTCACCAATTCTTTTAATGTTGCTTTTGCTTTTTTATTATCAGAATTCTTCAAAAATAACAATGCTTCGTTCCATAGGATAATCGAAAGATATGGCGAATGTTTTCCGATGTTATTTTTTGCTTCAGGATAGCGGTTATCATAGGCGTAAATGGCAGAAAGTGACGCATAAAAACACGACTCTTGATTTACTTCACTGCAAGCGCCAAGAAAAAGATCAAAAGCAAGATTATAATCTTTTTGTTGATATGCTTTTGTTGCAGATTGCATAATAGATTGCGTGCCTTCTTGAGACCGGGTAACCACAGGTGATCTGTAGGGTTCAAAGTATTGAGCATAGATGGCTTTTGAATCCATCATTTTTTCTTTCACCAGCACCTTCTTAACCCAATACCCGGATAAAAATAATGACATCAATACTAAAATCACATATATCCATTTTTTATAAGCTTTCTTTCTTTCCAATTTTTTAAAGCGCTCTTTCAACACAAACGCTCCTTGCTGATCAAGTATAGAAAGGGTATGTCTTATGTTTTCCACCTCAGCAGACAAAGACTCGTTTGATTGCATCGCCAACTCAAGTCTATTGTGTTCGTCTTCAGCCATTTCTCCTCTGACAAAACGAATAATATCCGCTTCGGTATAAGCGTGCTCCATTACGATTTGTTTTTTATTTTAGCCATCAGTTCTCTCAATCTCTTTAAGCATTTGGATTTTTTATTTCGTGCCACCTGTTCGTTTTTAAAATTGAATTTTTCGCTTAATTCAGAAGCAGAATAATTGTAATAATAGGCATATACCAATATCTCTCTACAATTGTACTTCATTTGCTCCAAAACACCATCCAACTGCTGCACTGCATTCTCATCTAGTGAGGAAGAGGATTCATAAACAACTCCCGGATCAATATCCTTAAACGACTTTTCCTTTCCTCTCGCTTTCAACACTTTCAACCAGGTATTTCGAGCTATTCCATAAATATATCCGTCAATATCGCTGTCTCCACGAAATCGATTGTTGATGACATTGGTATAAAAAGCGGCCACAGCCTCCTGTAAAACATCCTGACCGTCTTGCTTATTCCCTCCATTTTTCAACACATATGTGATGATCTTCTTTCTGGATTTCAGGTAAATACAGTCCATAACCCGATGCGTGTGTGATCCACCGGTTTTTAATTTCCGCAGAATTTCAGTGTCTGATAGTTTCATTAAAAGTGCAATGACATGACCTAAAGTTAATCATTGCGCATTCAATATCCTATTTCGTGGCATACACCCAACCAGACAAAGATTTATTATTTCGGACCACCTACACCCTATTGCATCAAAAATCTCCGCCACATGCTGTTCTAACTTTCTCTTTCTATTTATTCACAATCAAGTAATGAATAGTCACAGGATTGGGAAGCCCTTGATTCTGGCAATGTCCTTCCGGCTTATAGAATTGTACATTCACAAAGAAACTGTCTTCCGTAATACCCGTAAGGTTGGCGCTGAATCCTGGTCCGGGATATTCTGGCGTCAATAAAATCACGCTTCGCTCTGGATCCGCATACATATTAGTAATCTCCACCAATCCTTCAAATCCAATCTTGTGTTCATGTCCACAATCGCTCGGATCATTCGCACAACCTGAGGTACAGGTAAGAATTTCAGACCAGGGAATCGTAAGTGAAATTTTATCAGCTGGTGTATCCGGAGCTATGGCTTTGGTCACACGAATGGCTCCATCGTGAATGGTAAGGGCTTGTGCCTTATCCTTATCTGCATTACCAATGGCCAATACTCCGGCATTTTCAAGATCTTCTGCATTTGCTTTGCCCACCGTACCGAATCCCAATGTATCGGCCTCACCGTAAACTCCCGCCACAATTGGTCCAAGAGCTGCAAACGATTTCCGCGTAGTTGTGGTGCCTACCACACCAATTTTTGCCAAACTTTCGCCCCAAACAGAAACATAGTTGCAAGATTGTCCGAGCAGTCCTACTTGTATTTTATTGTGAGCTTCTTCGTCCAAAGGAAATCTCGCTCGAAGATCATCCCAGGAAGAGCCTTCACGCGTTACACCCCAAACACCTGCATTGGTGGAAGGGGTTACAATCTCAGCTCCCGATATTCCTATTACACCATGCCCGCGATGGGCCAGGCCTGTGCCACCTCCAATGCCCATCACCCCATTTCCATTGTGGGAAGTAATTCCAAACACACCTAAGAAATCTTTCGACTCACTGGGGCTGAACAGGGATTTCATACTGCCATGAACCCCAGCAATAATGGTATCCATATTATCATACGTGGCATATCCACTCCCGCCGGCGAAAGACCTTCCCCACACTCCATCCGAAGCAATGCTTACACCTGAGGTCCCCTTGCGTTTTTGGAGCGTTGTCGACATCCCCATAACTCCTGAGGAAGGTTGACCATCAATCGTAAATGTAGAGCCTATGATCAAAGGAAACTTCAGACCGGTAAATCCTGATACACCGTGTCTTAAACCAAAATTATATCCTTCCAGCGCATCTGACGTACTCGAATCGTGGGTAATTTCAAACAATCCCGCACGTCCTGTTCCATTCGTATATGCATGTACCGCATCATTGGTATTTCCTACGCCTAACATTTCAAATAAGGCCACATTACCCATATCTTGTCCCAACGTAATGGCATTTTCAGTTCCACCTCCACCCGGAAGCTCATCCACCATTTTGGCCACATAGCCCGTAGATTCATTCGACGCATCCAAAGTCCCAAACGGGGCATCCATGCTACCATCCAAATCTACTGCTCCGGCATCCACCGTAATTAAAGCGCCACCTCCCGGCACATCACAATCATAACCATCGTCGAGGGTAAAACATGTATCGATATCGCTACCCCCTTTGTTCCACCCGCAAATCCATTGATTTCCGTCATAATAACAGAATTCCTTCAAGGTGGTATCATAAACCAACAAGCCTGTCGCCGGACTGGGAATAATCGTTCTGCTCGAGCTTGGCAATCTGGGAACTAATACACCTTTATTTGTTGATTGCATCTCTAATAATGCAGATCCGGAATTGCTAACGATCAAAGAATCGGATTGAGAATAACTATGAAATGAAAAGACCAGGGTGATGAATAAAGTTAAACAGAGATAATTTTTCATTGTGATTTACATTTTAAATTATACCCTACCGTACCTGTCTTTTGCAAAATGTAACCAGTTGAATCTTTTTTGTTTGAAAAAATTAAAAAAGAAGTGAAAGTTTACCCTTTTATCATAGAGACCAGACTTATCTGTATATCGAATAGAAGATCCATTCTGAGAATACAAGCTGAATCAGTATATTGAGGAAATGATTTGTTTTGAAACGAAAAACTTTGGCAAAACCAACAAAACCTCAATTCATGGAAAAACCTACTGAAGCCCAATTCATGGAAAAACCTACTGAAGCTCAATTCATGGAAAAACCTACTAAACAACGACTGGCCATCTTTCTGGATGGTACCTGGAATACCGAAGACGACAGTACCAATGTATTGCATGCTTACCATAGTACGAAAGAAGGTCTGATCGAAGAAAATGGCGAGTGGATTTTACAAAAAAGATACTATGATCGAGGCGTCGGCACTACGGTTTCGGACAATGTCCGAGGTGGAGGATATGGAATGGGGTTGGAAAAAAATGTTCGGGAGGCTTACAATTGGTTGGTAGACAACTACAACGATAATAGTGAAGACTTAGATATCGATAGAAACTATTGTTTTGAATGTGGAGCGTTGGACGATGAAAAGGTGGAAAGAATAAAAATTCAAAATGAAATTCGATTGCGTGCTTCAGAAAAAGCAGACGAAATCTACATTTTTGGATTTAGCCGTGGAGCGTATACGGCTCGATCATTGGTTGGACTTATAGCCACCTGTGGTCTAATCAAAAGAGGTTCTCCAATCACGGTAAGTCAACTTTGGAATGCGTACGCTTTTATTTCCAAAAACCGAGGAAAATCCAGCGCATGGTGGAAAAAGGAATTGGAAAAAGATGAAAACAAATACCTTTTTGGTCGAATTTCAGGGTATAAGTATCGCAACTTAAGATGCGAACTGTACAATGATGCAGAACGACTCCTCAATGTTTGGTCAAGAAGAGTCAACATTACCTATCTCGGTATTTACGATACCGTTGGAGCCATGGGTATCCATGCATTGGGTATTCCTGGATTAAAAAGCAAACTGGACGCGGGGCACAATACCAATCCTACTTCGATTATTGTAAAGTGCAGACATGCCTTGGCTATTGATGAGCAGCGACCTAGTTTCCGATTAACTCCCATATTGAATTGGGTAAGCAACAGCAAAAAGGGCAAAGATGAATTTGGGAATGAAACAGAAATAGACATTGAGGAATACGATGACAACATAGAGCAAATGTGGTTTATGGGTGTTCATTCGAATATTGGTGGCGGATACCCTAACAACAATCTCTCCATGAAGCCTATACTTTGGATTATGGAAGGTGCATGTAAAAGTCAGCAGACGAGTTTGCAAAATATCACACTGCATGATTCATCGAACGAAATACCTGCCGAAAAACCGGACCAAAGTGACATTCGTGATTCATTTTCAGAGATGATGGGAGGTGCGTATCCACACGTCGTTCGATCCAAAAGACATTATCGTCCCATAGGCAGACCTCAGGATGTCAGAGCCGGTTATTCGTTACGTGCTATTAATGAAGATATTCACCCTTCAGTATTCGAATTGGCAGCAAAACCAAAAAGTGCAACGTATGCACCTCCAAATTTGCAAGCATTTTTAGAAAATAATCCGACATACGGAGTCAATAAGGATGCGAAAGTTCAGCAAACAATTGAGGAAATAAAAAGCAAACCTTCTCAAGTCACCTGGCCAGGAGAAATCATCAACTACACCGGTAAGAAAATCGGATTTAAGCAGTGGGCAAAACCCAGGATTTTTTTATTGCTTTGGGCTCTATTCGCATCTTTGGGAACAATCAGGATGGCTCAATTTTTCTGGATTGAAACGGTCAAAACAGGAATGTTTACGTTTGCAATTATTGCATTGCTCTTTATCCTAATCGATTGGGGAGAACATAAGGTTACTCTAAGTAAAATCAGACATCCCTACGCTATTCGATTGGAGGTGTATTGGAACATTCTTTATTGGTTGCGATTATTTGCAATTCCAGCAAGCATTTTAGGGCTACTGAGTTTCGTATCGACATGCATTTATGGACATTATGACTTCGACTTTTCATGGATTGGTGTAGCCTGTTATTTTAAGCTGATACTACAGAAATTACTACTTCCGCAATTTCATTGGGCCTTGGGATCAGTGGTTGGAATTACTTTGCTTCTCTATTTTCTTGACAAAGGAAAGCTTCCCAAAATTAATATGCCAAAAATAAAAATCAATCCTGACTTCTTAGTTGCCGATAATGGCAAATGCGAATCGGACGATGATGCCGAGGAGAACGAAGAAAGTAACAAAACCGAAAAAAATTCAACTCAAAAATCGTCTTTGGCAGTTGACTTCTTTGTGTCTGTCATGCTCATCCTTGTTTTATTGATAATGGTAAACTTTTGCGACACATCTCTTACGTCAAATCAGATTAAAGCATTACCCCAAAGTGTATTAATGGTACTTCTATTGGCTTTTGGTTCCAACTATATCCTAAAATGGGTTGGCAAACCTATGGGAAAAGAAGAAGCCAATATGGGGTCGATATTTCAATTGCAAGCTTGTTATAATAAAACTCAGGTAACGAATCTTTTCAATTCGTGGGTAAATAGATTTTACCGCAGATGGATTGCACCTCAGGATAGACAAGTCCTAAAAGACCAGATTGAGTTGATAGAAGATCAAAACAAAACACTCAATGAAAATGAGGACGAATACATTGAAGAGCATGAAACAAAAAAAGCACTGGCCTGGTATCATGTCAGAAAGGTACTTCGCAAAGCCATATGGCGGGATATTATCGGATTTGTCCCATTATATAACTTGATCATGCTGGCCATACTTTATCTTGGTCAAACTCTATTCTGGAATGGACCTCTAGCCGAACATAGATTGTGGTTGTATCTTGTGGCTTTTATTTTCGTCTGTGACCAAGTAGAAAATATTATAGAATTAAAGCATATCGAGAAGCATCCACTCGGAGGAAGCAACTCAATTTTTATTGGATTGGGTGCCTTTTTCACTTTTTTTAAAATTGTAGGCTTTTTTGCTTCGCTTTTACTGTGTCTATTCACAATCGGAGCATTAATTATTGTGAATCTTCAATATGCTGGCGGAAATCTTTGGCTCTTCTCAGCAATCGTATCGTACATCTTGATCTTTATTGCCATCAAAAAAATTGTATACGACTAAAATGAAGCCAATCATTATTGGCCATTGAAGTGAAGCAATAAGCTGTTCAAATAATTGATAAGCGATTGAAAAACAGATTGAAGCTTCCGATAGATTTGCAGGACGCACATTTTGAAGTTTGAACCCTTAGCTTTTTCAAAGCCCTACCTTGGGAAGGTAAAAAAGTATGGGATGGGTTTCAGTCAGTTGCAAATGAATTAACAATGTGTTATAACTCCATAGCCAGAATATTATTTCTATAAAAGCCTATCAAACTTCTAGCCCAAGTAACGTTAACCCTGCTCAGCATATCATATGCCACATATACTTATCACCACCCGGGAATAAAATTCAACCCAAAATTCCAGCGCCCATTTTTCACCAGCTGGCGAGCATAATACGGCTCAATGATCATAATGTTCCCCACATTAAATCGTAAGCTTACGCCAGCGCTTTTGGCGAATAACGGCTTTACCACCTCTGATGTGTAGACAGGAAAACCATCCTCTCCATAAATAATCTCTCCATTATCATTGGTAGCAATCACACTCGTAAGACGACCATCCCGAATCTGTGAAAACTGATCAAACGCCATTCCCGCATCAAAAAAGAAAATCAAATCTGAAAACAAGACCTTCGAATTAAAAAGCGCCAGTGGTTTTGGCCCCGTAAACGGCACTCTTAGTTCTGCACTAACCATTCCTATCTTACTGCCAATCATCCGATCAATAGTAATGGAAGGGTTGATCTGTTGGTCAAAAAAGACATCATCATATCCCCGCACGAAGCCCATATTTCCTATAAAATTAGGAAAGACCGAATTCGTTTCTCTTTCAAACCGATTATAGTTCAACGCGCGTAACGCAAGCGTAATCCCCCCTTTACGTACATATTTCCTGGCATCAATCAACGTAGCAAAGTAATTATCAATACCAATCTGATTTTCAACACTCAGTCGAATGCGCTGACCAGCTATTGGTCCCGTCAACCCAAAAACGGCATTATCCTGAACCAATGCAATATTAGCAGAAAGCCCTGCTCCCTTGGTCAATGTATAAAATTCGTTAAATCGAATCTGATCTCCCGTTGGGACTCGTTCCCTGTTCTGTCCGATACTAAAAGCCTGACCAAAACCATCTACAACAAAAAAATCCTGAATCAAATCTTGTCGGAAATGTTGATAAAAACCTGTAATTCCTCCTTCCAAACGAAGAGTCGTAGAAAATGGAAAATGCACAAAAGCATTGGCCGTTTCATTAAATACCCTAAGAATATTCAAATCTCTTCGTAAAACATCAATTTCTTCACCATCGATAGAAACACGATCATTGGCAAACGTTTGAAAACCGGTTCGAGAAGGAATATGCCCAAGACCGAATCCATACGCCAGCCTATGCTTACGATTGATAAAAGATACCTGGGCGCCCGCGTCAATAAAATCTCCATTGAGCGACAGGCCTGCAAACAATTGATTGTTCCCCAAAATGTCCGAAAACAATGTCTGCACCCCACCTTGGAGAATGGCATTCGAATTAAATGTATTGTTATTCACTCCTACCCCGGCAGCTCCTCCAATGTAATCCAACTTAAATTGAGGACGATATTTTTGCTTCTTAAAACTGGACGCATCTACAAAGTCATAGGTGCTTTGAGACCGAAGATTCTCATCTACAATTTGCACCACATCCAACCCTCTGGGAGGCAAGACCGCCGCCACTTTCTTGACCAATTGGCCGTTTACCGGTCTTTTATTCAAATTCGAAGTTCTTAACCGATGAATGCTATATTTTCGATCGTTGTACACAGAAACTACGAATTTATCCGAATTGCGGGCTGCCGAAATGGCCGGCGAATAACGAGTAATACCACTGATTCCCGTTTTTAGCGTTGTCAGTCGATTTACCTCTGCGGTAGTAGAGTTGTATAAATATGTATCCCTAAATCCATCTCTATCCGATAAAAACAAAATATTCCCTGCATAATCATAAACCGGACTGACATTGTCTGCACCGTGAAATACATTCAGAATCTCAATTTGATTATTGGTCAAATCCAACGTCGCCAAATCCAACGTATACATGCCGTCAAAAGTACCTTCCGTAAAACTTCGCTTGTCATAACTAAATACGACAGAATTACCATCTGGACTAAAATTCGCTCCAATTTCGCTGTACACATCGTCCGTCAATTGTTCTGTTCGTCCTGATTTCAAAGAATATTTAAAAAGATCTACCTGACCCTCTACTTTTCCTGTAAATACAATGTACTTACCATCCGGTGACCAAGTCGGATTGGTAATGGCCGGTACTTTTTTTACAATGATGCTTTCCGTATCACCGGATTCAATATTTTTGATATTGATGGCATTTCGTCCTTTTTTGTAGACTACGTATGCAAATCGTTTGCTATCCGGTGACCATGTCCCTGCCGATTCCAAATAATTGAGATGATCTGCCCCTTCATTTGTAATACTCACCAATTTCTTGATCACCTTTCCATCTCTTGCATCGGCTAAAAACAAATCTGTACTGATCAAATCTTTTTCAGAAAGATAGACTACATATTTACCATTGGGGGACATAACAGGCGAGACATTAATGCGGCCACTATTTTCCGAATTGATAATGTTTTTACCTTTTGGATACGTATCCCGACTGTTGATTAAAGGGCCATAATACGTCTTCAATGAATTCGCAAACATACTGGATATGTTTTCCTGACTCACATTAAGAATCGAATCTATGGCCCTTGGAGCACCAAATCTACTAGTCGCATTGTACAAGGATGCAATCTTATCGTCACCAAAGTATCCGGTAAGAAATGCCCACACCGCATGTCCGTAGCGATACGGGAAGTATTCAAATCCTTGCATTTTTTGCAACGTGGGAATATCGTTATTGGCAACTGCATCTCTCATCCACATGGCAGTATGCGCATCTTCACTTCCGAGACTGAGATATTCTGCCATACCTTCGGACATCCAAAGCGGCAGATTTCCGAGATTTCGCAACGATGTACTATCACCGCGAACTATGTTATTGAATTGAAACGCATGGACCAATTCATGACCTAAGACATGATTTGTTTGCTGATGGGTAAAGGCTAGAGGCATCACGACCCTGTTTTTAAATGCCTCTGTCACACCACCTGTGCTAGGCCCAAGTGCACCACTAATCGCATTATTTTGCTGAAAATCTGCATGATTGCTATATATTAAGATGGGATTGTAAAACTCAATGCTGTCGTTAAAAACCGCATGGTGATGATCGTACCACATCTCGCTCCACTGACCAATGCGATCGATGACTTCTTTGTTTTTGGTATAATAATAAATGTCGTAGTGCCCAGTCCTTTTAATTTTGAAATCGAAGGTTCGATACCTGGGTTTATTTTTTCCGAAATATTGACTACTCAATTCTGCTGATACTATGAATAGCCCGAGGGTGACAATGAATATGCTTCTCATAGAATTAGATTTAGAAACATAACCTATTTCGAGAAACAGTTTCGTATATGGCGAATTGCAATTATAGATTAATTATGAAATGAGAAGCCCAAATCTTAACATTCTCCAATTTTCATTTCACATTCGGTTCGTAAAGACATTTCACCCAAATTCACTATTAATCGATGATCTTCAATTGTCATTCTCCATCTACAAATTATCAATTGTCCATTATCAATTATCAATTGTCCATCCCCTCAACACAATAGTGTCTCATTGACACATAAATATGCTATCCTGTACCGTAACTTCAAATTTCTTATTCTATTTTTAAGATATGAAGAAAATTGTCTGTACACGTTGGTTTATATTGATTATGCTGGGAATTGGTTTATCAAGTCCAATTTCCGGTCAATTATTAGTCCCTGAAAAAACGGAACTCTATCGAGATGATGTAGTTCCAAGAATAGATGTCTTGATTGGCCAGGAATCGCTGGACTTCATCCTGGACCCAGCCAATCGGGAAAGTAATGAATTGTTCGAAGCAACTTTTATCTTCTCGAATGATGTTGTGAACGATACGGTGGAAAACGTGGGTTTTCGATTGCGAGGAAACACTTCGCGTAGTGCAGATAAAAAATCATTTAAAATCGACATCAATGAATTTATGCCTGGTCGAAAATTCTATGGAGTAACTAAGATCAATTTGAATGGGCAGCACAATGATCCTACCTCGGCCCGGGCGAAGATTTGCGCTGATCTTGCGGATCAAATCGGAATTCCATCGTTGCGCACCAACCATGTGGAACTGTACATCAATGGCAACTATTATGGCTTATATACCAATACGGAACACATAGATCAGAACTATGCGAAAAAGCGATTTGGAAACAAAAACGGTAATCTGTACAAATGTCTTTTTCCTGCCGATCTGGCGTATAAAGGCGATAGTCCCAATAATTATAAAGAGGTCGTTTCTGGGCGAAGAAATTATGATTTAAAAAGCAATGAATACGCAGATGACTACTCCGATTTGGCCAATTTTATTCGAGTTTTGAATCTTACATCCGATGCGGATCTCCCCTGTGAATTAGAGAACGTATTTAATGTAGATCTTTATCTAAAAACAATAATTTTCGATATTCTCACTGGGAATTGGGATGGTCCTATTTATAATAAGAACAACTTTTATCTCTATCACAATCAATTTACGAGTCAGTTCGAATACATACCTTATGATTTAGACAATACGCTGGGAATTGATTGGCTAAGCAGGGATTGGGGCAATCGGGATATCTATGCCTGGAGTCGAACCGGAGAAGACCGGCCGATTTACACCAGATTAATGGCAAATCAAGAATATCGTGATCGCTTTTCTTTCTATATGCAAGAGATTCTGCTCGATATATACAACGAAGCTGAATTGTATCCGTATTTGGATGACATCAGGGACAAATTGCTGGAATTCATTGAGGATGATACCTTTTACAAATTGGATTATGGATTTTCTTCGGAAGATTTCTTAAATGGATTTGAATTCCCATTGGGTTTTTTCCAAACCGATTATGGTATTAAAGAATTTATTCAGACCAGATTAATTGCAGCATTCAACCAATTGGAATTCAACGACATTCATCCGGTAATCACGAATGTAACCTATAACCACCCAAACGAAGATGAAGATTTGATTATAAATGCACAGGTCATTGATAATGGAACCATTGAAGATGTCTTCTTTATAAACCATATCACCGCTGAATCGGTAAGAATGCATGACGATGGAGCACATAACGATGGTGAAGCGAATGATGGTGTTTACGGAATTGAACAACCCGCATTCCAGTTGGGTTCGAATGACATAAATTTCTCTATTAAGGCATCCGATAATTTAGGAAAAGAGGCCAGCTATCCAAGATGTGGAGGAATCGAGTTCAAGATTGAAGAAGTAGAATTAAAATTGGCAATCAACGAATTTATGGCATCCAATGAGGCATCGGTCCAGGACGAATTGGAAGAATATGACGATTGGATTGAGATTTTTAATTATGGTACTCGACCAATTTTCCTTGGGGATAAATTTCTTTCCGACAATCCAGATAATGAAGACAAATGGGCAATGCCCCATTACACAATACAAGGTGGAGAATATCTTATTATCTGGGCGGATGATGATCGCAACCAGGGTGAATTTCACACCAATTTTAAATTGCAAAAATCAGGTGAATACATAGGCATTTTCGATAATGACGAAACGGTTATTGACGATCTGAAGTACAACGAACAAGATACAGATATAAGCAGAGGAAGAATTCCGAACGGTACCGGTAATTATATTTTCATGGCACCAACACCGGGAGCATCGAATATAGGAGTGAGTGCTACCGAATCGGAAGTAGCCCTCCAGTTATAACTCTTTCTCCGAATCCAACATCCGGTGGTATTTCTATTCGATCCAAAGAGATCTTACAAAATATTTCTGTTTATGATGCAATGGGACAAAGAGTGAAAGTCATAAATCAAAACAGTGAATTTATAGATTTACCTGATATGCCTGGAATGTATTTTGTCCATTTCGAGACGCAACAAAAAGAGACTATTGTCAAAAGGGTGGTTAAATTGTAAAAGTCTTAGCGAAAAGAAACCGATGATTGGTTCTTCTGCCAAGACTTTACAATCGTATGTGAATGTGACTTCTACCGAAGGTCTTCATTATTTGTCCCATCCACCTGTACCATGGGATTCTTACCTAAAGATGTGTTATCTAAAAATGTAAGTCCAAATCGGTTGTAGCGGGATCATAGGTCGCAAATGCTGGTGCTCCCATGCAAAATCCAATAAAGCGAGTCGTTGGCAAACCACAAATTGGATGACCTACAACTCTAATCGGTGTACCTGGTCTTCCTATTCCATATCCAGGAACCCAATGCGAGCCAGCAGGACTTGGAAGAGGTACAGGAATCACAGCAGTTGGAGCAACGAAATTATACAGCGGTCCTGCTCCGGTAAAAAGGCATGTACCCGCAGGAACAACATTTGCTTTTACATCAAAAAAGCAAGTCGTATTGTTTGTAATAATTTGTGCTTCAGATTGAGTTGTAATAAAGAGGCATAAAGTCAGACTTGCAAATAATAATCTCAACGTTTTCATAATTAATTTTTTAAAAATTTATTTCCAAAATTGGAAGTTGGGTTTAGAGATTCATGCCATCCATCGAAATTGAACGACAGCATGTGTTTTAATTCGACTCAAATCTAAGTGCAGAATAAAGCGAATAAAAAACGGGATGAGGAAACTGCACGTTTATTGAGGCAAATGCCTAAAACAAATAGGAAAAGGAAATCGAAATTTTTAGTTTGACCAAAGTTGAGCTGATTCTCGTATCCTTTACACTTTATTGAGAAGGGTCTGAAATTCGCTTAAGAATTGAGAAATATGGAGCGCATCTACCAAGCCATGATGTACATCAATGGATAACGGAAGTATTTTCTTATCATCGCGGGTGAATATCCTGCCAAAGGTAATCTTAGGTACGCTGTCGTCTGTTCCAAAATTGCTGGCATGAGTCAATCCGGTGAATTTGCTCCATGGAATGGCTGAATAATGGATTACATCCAACCGCTGAGCATCTTTGTTGTTTCTCAAGCCAGTCGATTCTTGTACCGCTTGAGTCTCTTCTTTTAACTCTCCTGTGAAGGAGTAAAAATCCTCAGTTTGATGAATAAACGAAAAACCAAACGTGCCATCTTCTCGACCAATCGTAGCCGAAGCATGAATCTGATCAAAAATAACCACACGATCGTCTTTGATGCGCATCTTCATTTCTTCTACAGTATTCATTGCCAGTAAGGATTTATGAAGATAATTGGCAAACAAGGAAACTCCTTTGGTCTTAGAGCCATAGAACGTTTCGGTACAATCCACCTCCGTAACCATTCCATAAAATGGATTGTCGAAGCCTGAAAAAAACTCGAAGTGCTCTTTTCGGTTCCAATTTTCCATATCAATAAATCTCATAAATTCATCCATTTAGAATTACGACGAAAGATAATCCAATTGGATTCAAAAAAGAATGCTGATTCTAAAAAGCACTGGTTTCAAAAAAGAATTTAATTTTTCAATTTCAAGCAAGATTACCATTTTAAAACAAGATATGGCAACTTTTCAGGCTACTTCTCTCTTTTTGTGATTCAGCATGGTACGATTAGCACCATGCCGGAACATAATTACCTTTCAGGCAATTTATCTACAAAGCCCCTTTATAAAATTCATCTGCATAATAGACCCATCATGCAGACAAACCTGAACGATTTGAGCATCTCAAGATGGGATACCGTCCAATTCTATCCAGGCCAATAGTCCGTTGCCTGAAAGGTTACCATATGCCGCCTGAATTCCACTAAACCGCTTTTACTTGACTCGGCACCCCGAAATACACCATTAGTTCAACAATGTCTCTACGAGAAAATCGGTCCAGACGTTGCACTATTATTCTAAACCGTACCATTTTTTGTCGCCAAATGGCCCTTTGACTTTCATTCCCTCAAGAAATATGCATTTTACTCATTAAGTCGGGAAGTTGGCAAACGGAAATAGAATAGCCTCTTCAAAGTTTGTATCTTGAAAGTCTTAACCGCTGACTTTTATATAATTATGAACGAGATTCAAATCCTTGTAGTTGAAGATGAGCCGATCATTGCTGACGACCTTGTATTCATGTTGGAAGAAATGGGGTACAATAATGTAGAAACCGTACACTACGGCGAAAAAGCGATACAAAAAATTCGGGAAACTGAATATGATCTTTTGTTGCTTGACATCAATCTTGAAGGCGAGATCGATGGCATTCAAGTAGCCGAACATGCACATTTAAATCATTCCATACCCTACATTTTTCTTACTTCTCTCTCCGATGAAAAAACAATTGAACGCGTAAAAAAAACCAGACCCGCTGCATATCTGGTAAAGCCCATCGATGAAAAAGATCTACGTGTAAATATTGAGCTAACGTTGGATAAATCGATGGAAGCGAAGGCACAAAAACGCGAGTATCCATCCATTTACTACATCAAAGATCGGACGCGTATGTCCAAGGTACACACAGAAAATATTTTATATCTGGAAGGTTCGAATAATTATACGATTGTGCATACACCGGAGAAGAAATATGTAATCAGTCAAACGCTTAAAAAAGTAGCGGAGTCGATGAATCCGGAGCAATTCATTAGAATTCATAAGTCTGCCATTGTCAACATGATTAAGATTGATGAGATTGTAGACGCACACGTTGTGATCGATGGTAAAAAAATAGCAATTGGCCGTACCTATCGTGGTGATTTGATGGCAAGACTCGACACCATTTGATCATGAGAAAAATTCTCCTCATATGCTTGATTGGCTTCTTCGTTCCTAAATTTCTTCATGGCCAAGAGTCGATGAAAATTGAAAAAGACAGTCTAGACCAAATACCACTGGAAGATACACTTCGCGTAGAAAAATTCATCGATGGAAATGCATTTTCTAATGATGAGAAGTTCGAGCTATGGAAATATCAAAATGCCAAGGCCAGAGACAATTTCCATCCTGAAGTCCTTTTTTACTATCCAAGGTTCATAGCCTCAATGCCAGCATCACTGAGCGCTCTGGAAAAGGTTAAAATCTATGCCAGATACTCCGGTTTTATGACCAACATCTACCAATTGGACACGGCACTTTATTATGCCTACGAAGCGGAGGATATCGCAGAAAATGAAAATGACGATTTCATGCGTGGAAAAGCAAATCATGCGCTTGGTTGGTACTATGCAGCAAATTGTGACTATGAACGCGCTCATCGAAGCTATGATAAGGCGATCCAATCATTTGAAACAGTCAATTTTCAAAGAGGAATTCGAAATACAAAAGTCAAAAAAGCCATCGCTCTGCAATTGCAAGGGTATCTGGAGCAATCCCTGAAAATCTACCAGGAGGTCTATTATTCGACTGAAAGAAAGCCTACCTTAAATGATCTATCACTCTTAATAAAAAGCACATTCAAAAACAAAGAATTCGCTCAAGCAGGTATTCTGTTAGACACCTATTTTCAGCGAATTGAAGATTCCGATGCCAACTTATATCAATACTATCACATGCGATCCATCGAAGCCAATATTAACACTAACGATTCACTTGAGCTAATGTATTTGAATAAAGCCCTCAATGTTGCCCAACGTACAAAGATGCCTAAAGAGAATTTTACCATGTTGATCAATTTGGGAGCTTATTACTTGGAACGAAACGCTCTTGCTAAAGCGAAGACCCATTTCAAACAAGCAACCACCATTGCCTATACCCATTTGATGCACAATAGATTCATCGAGCCCTATGTGTATCTTTTGCAAATTGCTGAAATGGAAGGCAATGCACAAGAACGTGCTGAATATCAAGCAATACAGCAAAATCATGCGAATGTAATCGCTCAAAAAATTAGCGTAAGCAATACAATAGAAAATAATCAAAAATCGATTTTGCTGCGACAGAAAAAAGAGATTCAATCACAAAATCAAAAGATTTGGATTCTTACAGCTTTAGGATTTATTGGATTTGGATTGCTATTATTCTCATTTTTCTATTTCCGCAAGTATAAAAAGATCGTTGAAGATCTGTCCATTAAAAACAACCTGTTGGACAGAGCGGTGAATGAAAAGCAGACGCTCCTGCAAGAGACGCATCATCGGGTAAAAAACAATCTGCAAATCATTGCCAGTCTGCTCAATCTTCAACGAAAATATACAAAAGACAAAAAGTTGACTACCGCCCTGATTGATGGACGAAATCGAGTAAAAAGTATGGCACTCATCCATCAATTGCTTTATCAAAAGAAGGAATTAAAAGGCATCAACATTCGCAGCTACGTAGAAAATCTCATGTCTTCATTGTTCAGTTCATTAAAAGCAAATGCAGAGCGGGTACAATTTATTAACAACGTAGAACCCTTGAATTTGCATGAAGACACCTTACTTGCCATCGGTTTGATCATCAACGAGATTGTAACCAATTCACTCAAATATGCTTTTCATGACAGCGATGAAGGGAACATCTGCATATCGCTGGAAAAGAAAGAAGCCAAATTGTTTTTATCGGTTTCGGATGACGGCTCTGGCATGCCAGATGATTTTGACATCAATGACAAATCATCCTTTGGTTACAGTTTGATCACTTCTCTTTCTAAAAAGCTTGATGCTGAAATCACTATTGAAAACCGCATAGGAACAACTGTCCGTTTAGAAATTTTAAAATTCATTGAGATCGGTCCTGTACAAGCCTAATTTGGAAGTAAACTTATTAAACACATAAGCTTATTCCAATGCCAGACATGGTAATTTTAGGCTCCTGCATCTCTCCATAATTTTTACCGTAACTTTAAGCTTTTGATAAATATCTTAGCCGATAAACAAAGTTAATCAAAGTTTGTGAGGTGTGACTTCCAGGGCATTCCAAGTGAGTAATTCACAGCGACCTTCCTGCCTTATTTTTGTTCTTGATGGTATATATATGATTGAATACCAGGTAACGTAAAGTTAAACAAATACCAATTGCCCTAAATTCTTTCAAAAAATTGAAATCCCGCTAAGTCCAACTTCTTGTTTTCTTTGTCTACATTTAGGGATTCAAGTGATTCAAAAATTATTCATCCAGATGCGAAAAATAACTTCTTTCATCCCAGCTTTATTACTGATTTTACTGACCCTTAATTCATGCAATCAACATAGAAATAAAAAGGCTGCAGATTCAATTGCCAAAATCTCTGCGGAAGTTGCAAAGGTAAAAACGGTTACACCAGGATTTGTTCATGCCGTCTATTTCTGGCTCAAAGATGATAACCCTGAGCTGGTGGATGATTTTATTAATAATGGTCTACCTCAATTGGCCAAGGTGCCTTCCATTCAATCTGTTTCATGGGGACCACCAGCAGGAACACCAAGAGAAGTAGTCGACAACTCATACGATATGGCCTGGATTGTAAATTTTGCGTCTTCTGAAGATCAGGATGCGTATCAGGTAGATTCGTTGCACGTAGTATTCGTAGAGAAATACAAATCAATTTTTGAAAGGGTACAGGTATATGACAATATCGTGAATCACCATGAGAGGAAATAAAACATATGGAATTACAGACAAACCATCATGTGAACGATCGCTTGTCTGTAAATCCAACAAATACTATCGTACTACCGAAATTCTTTTCGTTGTATAAAAGTTATCTGTATTTATTTTCATGATATATGTTCCAACGGGTAAAGTAGAAGTATTCACATTCGTTCTAAAAAATCCGCTGCGATTATTGTAGGTTTTCATAAATGCTGTCTTG
This sequence comes from Bacteroidota bacterium, assembly GCA_039194925.1. GTDB lineage: Bacteria > Bacteroidota > Bacteroidia > Chitinophagales > Saprospiraceae > CAJXUU01. The sequence continues at coordinate 20,088 of JBCCVV010000020.1, read as the reverse complement.
CCACTAAGATCGATTACCTCAATTCGCACATCAGTCGTTTCACTCAGGTTCATATCCACTGTAGTATATTCATTCATTGGGTTGGGATATACACTAGTAGCATTGTCCAAATCCACAGAATGAGTTGACGTCACCAACGTAAATCCATTTTCAACCGCTTCAGCTATTGTTGTAGATTCACCTGTATTGATCGTTCCATTTGGATTGATAAGGAAGGTAATAATATGCATGTTTTCTTCATCAAATTCGTCGGGAATCGTGTAGCTGAAATTATATGCCTTATGTCCATCAACGGGAAGAACATCGGCAAAGCTATTCTCCATACCTAGATATGGCGCAAGAATCGCTCTGGCCACATGATCGTATACCATATCAGCCGCAGGAACAGTAGATGGCAGATCTCTCCAATTTACACCATTATCATCAATAAGGTCCATACTACCTGAAAAGTAATTTTCTTGCGCATACCCCGAAGTTGTGCCTGTCACTCCATCTTCGGTAAGCACTACATTTACTCTATAATTTGGGTCGAGTTGTTCCATCGCTGTAAGGTCCAGAGATATTGTCAACTCCCGTGTATCCTCATCCCAAAGTGCACCGTGCTCCAACATTGCAAAAGAAGGTACGGCTACAGCACTCAAAATTGGAGCTTCAATGGCAGAAGGATCAATGAAATTTCCTCTATTGACTAATGCATTTGGAAAACCCGGGGCATTCAAACCATCGTCATAAGAATCAACTTGCATCGGTTCATTGGTACCTCCTCCATGAACGGCAATACCAATAAATTCATTAGGATATCTGTTATTCATTCTATCCATCCAAACTGTACCTCTAGGACACCATCCGCACCATGTTCCAGTTGCTTCTTCGACAACCACTTTTTTGTGAGGAGCAGGTTCTACTCCAAATAAAACTACAGATGCATTGTCGTTACAGATATCTTCATCGTCAAATGCTCCTCCGTTCACCGATTTCACATTCATTGTCAATGTCGTCAGATCAGCAGGTAGGATATAATCTTCACTTACAACAAATTCTATTGTCTCACCCTTTGCCAAATTCAAACCACTTTGACCAAATGGGATCACATCGTTTTCAAGGGCAATTTCTGTTTCAAATTCAGTGACGACAGTGCTACCATTATTAGTGATAGAGCCGATCAATCCTATAGAGTTTCCTGCTATACCATTATCCAATGTTGCACGCAATCCGGCTCGAACATCATCCGCGAAATCCGGAGCTGTTTCGCTGTACGTATACGCAAAGTCATCGACAAAAAATGAATTCCCTGCAACAGGGTAAAGGTCGATAGATGCTATGCTATTGTTGTTATTTGAAAATGAACCTACACAGATACCATTTACCATGATTTGCCATTCGTTCGCATCAAAGTTGATATTCATCTCAAAATCAAACCATTCTCCGGGTGGATACGTAAACTGCATTATGGATTCATTGCTGGAATTTGTAATTCTGCCAACGCCATTTGCTTCAAAAAAAGCATTCATAGCCCACGTGGTACCGATGGCAACTTCTGCCTGGTAATTGAAATAAGCCCCGGTTTCCACCAACATATTCATTCTGGTATTCAGGTACCCTGTGGTTAATTTTTGTCCTCCAAAAAACAACACAACATCTTGCGGGCCTCCACTGGCACCTGTGGCTCTGAATTTTATTGATTTGGAACCACTGCTTGCATTTTCATCTGTAATCCGAACATCTTCGGAAGTACCCGGAGAATTTCCCCACGTTGTCCATTCGGGTGAACTTAAGGCCAGGAAATCTCCGACTTCATACGATTCAAAATCATCGGAAAATGTCTGCGCCATCGACATCGAGGCTATAAAAGTAAAAGAGAAGAATAATAGTAGAGCTTTTTTCATAGTAGTTAGATTCTAGAAGCTGTGTATGAATCAACACACATCAGCATTTCGATAATTAATTAAATAGTTTTAAATATATGCCCTAAAATAATCAAATATGCCTTTATTTCATATTTCATTATATAATAGGCTATTTATTCGTCGTCTTGATGCCAATAACAATATCTTTGGCTGGAATATTTTTTAATGCTTTAGACATAAATTCCTTCATGAATAAAACAATCATCTTCGATCTTGGTGGCGTACTCATTGACTGGGACCCAAGGTACCTGTATACATCTTATTTTGAAACCAAAGAGTCCATGGAGCATTTTTTGGCCAATATATGTACCCAGGAATGGAATGAAGAACAAGATGGCGGCAGATCCATTAAAGAGGCAAATGCCTATCTTATCCCAAAATATCCGGAGTACTCAAAAGAAATTTTGGCTTTTTATGGCGAATGGGAAGTTATGCTCAAAGGAACAATACCAGAGACTGTAGAAATACTGCGGGCAATACGAAAATCAGAAAAGAGCGTATACGCCCTCACAAACTGGTCTGCAGAAACATTTCCCGTTGCCATTCGTAGATTTGAATTTTTGAGTTGGTTTGATGGTATTTTGGTTTCAGGGCAGGAGAAATTAAAAAAGCCGGATCCAAAAATTTATCAGTTGATTTTACAACGATATAATCTAAAAGCCGAAGACTGTCTGTTTATAGACGATAATTTGAAAAATGTAACTGCAGCCATTAAAGAAGGGATTTCTTCCATCTTATTTGAAAGTCCTGCTCAACTAAAGCGGCAATTGCTTCAAATGGGATATAGTATTTGATTATGGCAGAATTAGGAAAATACAACCGGCTCCCCATTAATCGATTTGTGGATTTTGGTGCTTATGTCGACGGAGGAGAATTGGGTGAAATTTTGGTTCCCCTAAAATACATTCGTGAAGAATTGGAGGAAGGAGATGAGATTGACGTATTTGTTCATCTGGATGGTGAAGAACGGTACGTTGCTACGACCGAAGATGTAAAAGCAGAAGTCGGAGAATGTGCTTTGATGGAAATAACCGCAGTAAGCACGCATGGAGCATTCGCGGATTGGGGATTGGTGAAAAATCTATTTATTCCATTTCGGGAGCAAAAATTTAAACTTCAAGTAGGCGACAAAGCGATCATCTATGTTTATGTAGATGAGATCACCAATCGGATTGCCGGATCTACAAAAATTGAGTCGTATATACGTTATGATTCTTCAGCCTTCCGGGAAAAAGAACGGGTCAAAGTATTAATCCATCGAAAGACACCGGCCGGATATTTAGCTATTATTGAAAATAGGTGTCTCGGTATGATTTACAACAATCAAATATTCCAAAAACTCGCCATAGGAGATCGCATCACAGCCTTTATAAAGAAGATTCGTGATGATCAAAAGATAGATCTTACTTTACAGGAAGAAGGGTATGGCAAAGTCGAGGATTTTGCGGATGTTTTGTACCAATACCTCACAGAACATAAAGAAACACAATTGAACGATAAATCATCTCCAGAGGCAATTAAGGCTGAATTCGGAGTGAGTAAGAAAGTATTTAAACAGGCGGTGGGGAAATTGTACAAGCAGAAGAAGATTGTGTTGGAGCCGGGGCGGATGCGGTTGAGGGAGTAGGGCGAGAACGCGGGGTTATTTCACCGAGAAGCACCTAGAAGTCGCCGAGTTTCACGGAGTTCTACTTTGTGAAATCTTTGTGAAGTATAGTGCTCTTAGTGGTTTAAAAGAGAGCCCCACTATTTCAGCAACACTCTCTTTTATAATTCTTAATCAGCCGTTCTCACTTTTGTATTTTCCTGAATCCAGCAAGGTACTCTGAATGTATCTCCCGCTTTGATTCTTCGTTGAAAAATGTCTTCTTTTTTGGGCATGTATTGGCTGTAGGTTTTGATCCATTTATTGGCCTCAGCCGCGACGGATGGATCAATCTTTTTTGCATATTGAAATTTGTCTACTGCTGCCCAGGTCACCACTTGTGAGTTCCACCCGGTACCGGAACCGCAAAGCGGGCCACTAGACGCATACAATTTACCAATCAGTATGTACGGCTCACCCCAATTGGGTCTTTGCTCCGCAGCTTTGAGTGCATGCGTTCTTGATTTGGGAAAATCTTTTAAATCCCGGTAATATATTTGAGATATGCGATGTTCAAATTTTGCGATCTCCATCGGATCTGTAATCTTCGAAATGTGTGTGCTGTAGTGTCCAATTGCCTCTCTGTATTGCCCGTTTCGATAGGCTTCATTCCCTTTACCTACATCGCCTTTTTCAGGTGCTTCATAGCAATGTTCTTTATACGCTTCAGTCACCGCGATAAGTCTTCCATCTGTCTCTTCACATCCCCCTCTCTTCAAACGACGACCAACCAGGTTGATCATATCACAATTTGTAGGATCTTCCTCAAATCTATAATAGTACTTATCTGCATAGTAGTCGCAATCATAAAAATCGTCTATTCCTTCTAAGGATTCCAATCTTGCCGGAGCATACGTATTGATGATTCCCCAAGATTCACATAGGCTTCCTTTACAATTTTTCACTCCATACTCCACCGTCTTTAGAATCAATTTGGCATATTTCCTTCCTTCTACAAAACTAATATCATTGGCAATAATCCGATCTGAGAGAATTTTGGTGAACGGATTCACTACAAAATAATCTGCTTTTTTACCATTGACATCAAAATTCATTTTAAACTTATTGTAAATTTCCTCATCACTTAATGTGCCGGGGAACGTATAATAGCTATCAAAAGCAATTCGGCCTTGAATATATGCCTCGTCTCCAAAACACTCCATTCGTTTGTTGTAGATGGACATAACGCTATCGACATAAATAGCTTTCTTGGTTTCATCCTTTTCGTTTTGGTACATGTAGGTATAAATAGCGACACCGTCATCATATTGATATTTCACCTTACCATTTGAAGCAGGAGCACTGTAATAAGCTTTCTCCCATAATGGAAATGCTTCTGTGAACTTTTGTTGTTTTACCAGATCTTTATACAAGACATACGCAGTCTCTACCTCATCCCGTTCTGTCCCGCTCAAATCTCCAAACGTGGTGCAAGGGTTCTCAGGTTCTTGCTTGGTAGGAGCTTGAGGTTCTTCTTTGACCACAACTTCGGGTTCAGGCGCAGTCTTTGGAGAACACGCTACAACGATTAAAGCCAGCATTACTAAACAACAAGGGATCCAAATTCTCATAGACATTAGTTTAATCTTCAAATTTGCCCAAAAATAAATATTCTTAGGATAATTTTTGTGATGCAAAACATCGGTTAATGAAGTTGTCTAAGAATTCCGAAACATACCGGGCCAGAAGGCTTGTGTTTATTTACAAAGCTCATTTTCCTTTTTAATCCTTGGCTTTCGACAAAGCCATAGCTTTGGAGATTTAGAAAATAGCTGTAGATCAATGCACACATTGCTTTTGGTGATAGGTGTTGAGCGAATTTTTAAACTACTTCAACGATTTATTTCACTTTAGATGATATACTCCTTAGAAAAGGTGGTTGCCGCTTGTTTTTTGTGCGATATTTAACATTTAAACTATTCACCGGACCTTGGGGTCAAAAAGCTTGTAACCATAGTCGACCAATATATTAATCAATATAAATACACTGCACACAAAAATTACACAACCTAAAAGAACAGGTATGTCGTAGTTGATCAAAGCATTGACCGTGAGATCACCAACCCCCTTAAAATTAAAAACATTTTCAACAAAAAAAGCACCGGCAAGTAAAGAGGCAAACCATCCTGTCACTGCTGTAAAAACAGGATTCAAAGAGTTCTTGACACCGTGATTTAGAATAATCTTTTTGAATTCGAGGCCTTTTGCCTTGGCGGTCCGCATATAATCTTGGGAAAGCACATCCAAGAGAGAGGAGCGCATCAGCTGTGTTATAATGGCCAAGGGCCGCACTCCCAAAGCAATTGCGGGTAATAAAAGATTTTTCCATACAATTACTTCGTCGCCAATATCATTAATGTCAAAAATACTTCCTTGAATGTTCAACCCTGTGTAATCTCTCAATACAAAACCAAAGATCAATGCCAGGACAATAGCGCTGACATAACTCGGCACGGAAATCCCGATAACAGATAAGCCAATAATGAATTGATCGAGCCAGGTATCTTTTACCAATGCCGCAAAAATGCCCAATGCAATTCCAAATACAATGGCGATTCCGATAGCCGCTAACGCAAGAATTAAAGTTTTAGGAATAGCATCTTTGAGCAGGGCAGCCACGCTCTTACCCGACTGAAAAGACTCTCGAAAATATGGCGTTTTTAGAAGTATTCCTTTTTTATTACTGGAAGCAGGAATTTTGATGAAGGAAATATCTTTCTCAGCATAACGTTTGCCATCACCATAGGACAATGGAGAAATGTCATTCAAATAATATAGCATTTGAATATGAAGCGGCTTATCGAGGAATAATTCTGCCTGTTTTCGTTCAACCGCAGCGCTATCCGAACGCTGTCCAAAGGTAAGTCGGGCAGGATCAACAGGAGCCAAATAAATGATCGAGCTAATTAAGATCACAGCAGAAACGAGCACCAATATCGAAGAAAAAAACGTATATAATATCGATTTCAAAATGCGTGGATTAAGACAAATGAATTGTTAAATCTAGCAATAAATTCGTATTCAAAAGATATTAAATATTTTTGTGCGCTTTTTGGATAAAAGATGTAATCCAGAACTAATTTAAGTTTCCTCTGTTTGGAATGATTTGAGGAAATCGTTTTAATTATCATTTCTTTTTCATGACAATAGAAAAAATCGACTATTCCCAGGTCTCAGCTATATCTTTTAAAGACCTTGCTTATATCAATCTTGAGCCCTTTTTAAAAGACTATTATATATATGTGCCGAACATCGAATCTTTTGAAGCTGCAATTCAAACACGAAGTAATTTTCCTGTAGATCGATCTTTGTTGGTAGAAGTCTTAAAAGATCAATATTCCAAAATCAGTCCTTCTGCTCTTCAGACGAACAATATTGAAGCGCTAAAGGATGAAAAGACTTTTACAATCATCACTGCGCATCAACCCAGTCTTTTGGGTGGGCCTTTATATTATGTCTTGAAAATAGCTTCGGTAGTCAATCTGTGCAAACAGCTGAATGCCAAATATACTGAGTATCAATTTGTACCCACATTTGTAAGTGGTGGCGAAGATCACGATTTTGAAGAGATTGATCATTTACACTTATTTGGAAAAACGGTAAAATGGGACAGAGAAGCCAAAGGGTCAGTAGGGAGATTATCTGTTGATGGTATCGCTGATGTAATTGATCAGGTCTCCGATATTTTGGGTACTAACCCCATTGCCACGGATATCATGGAAAAGATTCGTTCATGCTTGGATAATAGTGCTACGTACGGTGAATTTGTCTTTAAATTTGTTAATCAACTTTTTGGAAAATATGGTGTAATCGCTGTGAATATGGACAATGCCAAGCTAAAAGCACGGTTTGCCCCAGTCCTAAAAAGAGAGCTTCTTGAACAAATCAGTAAAAGCCATGTCACCGCTACTCAGGAAGAATTGGAAGCGCATCGTTTCAAAGCACAGGCATTTCCACGTGACATCAATTTGTTTTATTTGTGCAGTGAAGGCAGAAAACGCATAGAACAGGATGGTAAAGATTTCGTCATTGTGGATACCGATCTGCGGTTTTCTCAAGAAGAAATACTGTTGGAATTGGAGAATTATCCCGAACGATTCAGTCCGAATGTTGTGATGCGCCCCCTTTATCAGGAATACTGTCTGCCAAATTTGGCCTACATCGGAGGCGGTGGAGAAATTGCATATTGGTTGGAAAGAAAATCACAATTCAATGCGTTGAATGTTTTTTATCCTATGCTGATCAGAAGAAATTCCGCCATGCTTATCAATAAAGGGCATCTCAAAACAATGAATAAACTGGGCTTTTCTGTCGAAGATATTTTTAAAGACAAGGACCAATTGATCTTTCAATTCATCAATTCCTCTTCTGAAATCGAAGTCAAATTGGACGAACAAAAGAGTCAAATAGAAGCAGCCTACCGTGAGATCGCCGATAAGAGTAATGCCGTAGATCCTTCGCTGTCAAAGGCAGTATTGGCCGAAATGACCAAGCAGCTGAAGAGTATAGATAATATGGAGTCTAGAATCAAACGTAGTTTAAAGTCTCAGCAAGAAGTCAATGTCAATAAAATTACCAAGCTGAAGGAAAAACTCTTCCCAGGCAATGGTCTTCAAGAACGATACGATAATTTTCTTCCTCATTATCTCGGTATTGGAGAGTCATTTTTTGATGTTCTAATCGAAAACCTCAATCCGATGGAGCGTAAATTCGTGTGTATTTTACCAGAATAAGGCTGTTCTACGGATTTTTTTCGTGGAATAAGAACAGAATTAGCAAGAATAAGTATTTTGGGATTGGATTATCAATGTGAGTTATGAGGATCAGATTGTTGCTTTTCTTTCTTTTGGGTTGGTGCATTTCGAATGCTCAATTGCCAAATACCGATTTATATATGTTTACCCTTTTGAACAATGGAGTAAAGATAAGCCTCAACAGTCCGGTATACCTAAGTGGATTCAATCCGGATGGATACAACAATCAACCCTATTTCATAACCCCTGATGAAGTGTATATTACATCTAATTTTTATGATGAGAATTTCACCGATTTCATGAAATTAGACGTTCTCAACAATGTATACTACAGGGTTACAGCAACGGATAGCGTCAGTGAGTACAGCCCTACCCCACGAGCGCTGCCTGGCTATTTCAGCGCAGTGCGTGTAGAAAAAGACCAAACCACACAATCTCTATGGCTTTATCCCAATGACCACTCCAACTATGGAAAGCGCATCTTCAAGGATATAAGTAATGTAGGTTATCACCGCTGGCTTTCGGAGTCTGAAGTAGCACTTTTTCTAGTCGACACCTCTTCTATGAAGTTGGCTATTGGCAGTCTTACATCTGAAACGGTATCTATTGTATTAGAAGATATCGGAAGATGTTTTAGTCAAAATTCAGACGGGGATCTTCTTTTTGTACATAAGGTATCTGAAAACAATTGGTATATCAAAACGTATAATCCTGAAGAACGAAAAGCGACCATTATCACCCAGACTCGACCCAATAGTGAGGATTTTGTTGTGCTTTCTGATGGGACCTTCCTGATGGCTGAAGGAAGTAAGATCTACTCTATTCATCCAGAAAGAGATGAGTTTTGGACTGAAATTGCAGACTTGGAAGAATATGACATTTTAAATATATCGCGACTGGCCGTATCCCGTAATCGATTGATACTTGTTAATACGAAGAATGTAAATCAGGAATGATATTATCCCTGGATTGTCACCATTTTCCATTTCTACATATACTACAAAGTAAACTTAAACCTACTTCGGAGGCCCCTGCCACATAATATTCTTAATCATCCATCGACCATTAATTTTATACAGGTGCATAAAATCAATTCCCCACTCCGCAGTCAACTTGGCAGCAGCGGTTTTATCATGGATCTCATAAATGTCAATCATTTTAGGACTATTCTCATTCGCACTTTCTCCAGTTTTATTCCATCTCGCCGATAAGTCATACAATTGCTGGTAAGTCATCACCTTATTGTAATACGACTTTTCCTTATAATCATAATAACCCACTTTATGCAAGGTAGTATCCACACTTCTGGCAATACGCTCAGGTTCTACATTATACAAGGCGAGTACATAGTCTTCCATGGCTTCTATAATCAATTGACGATCATCTTTGACTTCCATGTCCTGCGCAACGCTAGTTGCATGGAACCCAATAAATAGGCATAGAAATAAAATCGATAACACCGTGCTTGAAGTCCTGGCTGATAAATTCATATAATCTTTTTGCTAAAGATAACGGAAAATCAATGAAGTAGCGTCACATCGCCCTGACGGATAATCAATTTACCTTCTTCTGAAAGGTATTCCAATTGATAGATATAGACACCACTTTCCAGTCTCTCTCCATTACGTGTTCCATCCCAGTTCAATTCATCCGCAGTAAAATCCTCAAGTCGATATACAAGAGACCCCCATCTGTCGAGTACACGAAATGTAGTAAAACTTCCCACAAAATCAGGATGGGTATGGATTTCGAAAAAATCGTTAGATCCATTTTCATTGGGTGAAAATACATTGGGAATATAAATCGGGCATTCCCTTGACCGCATTTGTACATCGGTTTCAATTGTACATCCCTCCTGATCAATTATTGCTATCGAATACATACCAGATTTCAGATTATCAAAAAACAATTGATCGATCAAAAGCGCTTTCTCAAATTCTACGTCCAGAGGTGGTGTGCCACCATTGAGATTGATCAACACACTCCCATTGCTTTCTCCACAGTCTTCTTTTTGTATTTCTAATCCAGCTATTTCAAATACCTCAGATGCTTCAATATCCACCGTTTGCGTTGAAATACAGTCGTTTTCATCCTTTATCGAAACGGTATAAAGCCCTCCAACCAATTGGTCAAATACATTATTAGCCTGATATTCATTACCATCTATGGAAAAGAGCGCTTGTTGCTCCAGCCCATCATTCTCTATCACAATAGAACCGTTTGCCTCTCCACAGGAAGTTGACGTTGGGGTAAGAGGAAGAACCAAGGCAGGTGCGCTGGGATCAATCGTAAATAAAATTGAATCCAAACAACCAGCATCGTCCTGGACCATTAACAGATAGTTCCCTGCGGCTAGATTTTCAAACTGATCTGCTGCCTGAAATTGATTCGCGTTGATCCCATAGCTGTAAGGTTGTGCCCCTCCGATGACATCTACCGATATTTGTCCATTGTCTTCTCCGCAAGTGGTGTGCACAAGATCATAAAAGTCAATGCTAGGCACTCCGGTGGTCTGCAAATCAACTGAGGTATTATCCAAACATCCATCACTATCCCTGACAACAATCTGATAATTGCCTACCGAAAGATTTGGAAAAAAGCCACCACTTTGAAAATTTATTCCATCAACCGAAAATTGCAGTGCACCTGTGCCTCCGGTGGCGGAAACAGAAATCTCTCCATTTTGAAAATCACAACTTGGATCTTCCACCAAGACATCGGTGATTTCAGGCGCATTTAATACTGGCAATTCAATTTCTTGTCTTAGTATACATCCCGTCTCATCTTGCAAATAGACCACATAATTACCACCACTCAGATCTGTAAACGTATTTTGATTCTGAAAATTTATTCCATCCAATGAAAAAGAAATTTGTCCCGTACCTCCACTGGTCTCGATCGAAATTGAGCCGTCATTTAAATTACAAAGAGGTGCTATGGTCTCAACATCTTCAACGATTAGTGGTGCCGAGGCAAAAAACTCAAATGTACTGGCCCCACCTCCAATTTCCAGATTCAGACCACAAACAAAGTTTAAAGAATTGGCTTCAAAATCAATCTGATAGATATTGGAAAAACCATTAGTTATCGCGTACGTATTGATTTCACTGCAATCTGCTGTGTAAGAAACAATTCCAAAAATATCACCCGAAATATCTTGCTGTATGACGATTGAACTGTTTTCAGGATTATCGATATCGATCAAAGCAATCTGATTACCCGTAATTGCAGCATAAAGTTCACCATCAAAAAAAGTAAGATCACCTGTAGCTTTCAATCCTGTATTCCCATGAAATGTACTCGTACCTGTACTTACGTCGTAAGACCAGAGTTCTCGGTGGGTTCCGGTTGTATAGATAATTCCATCACCGGAAGCCGTAAGAGAATTATAGTACGCACCTTCAAATTTATGTATAGGTATTGTATTACCTGTAATTGTATCAATCCGATAAAAAATCCCCTGTCCTGTAATGCCATATAAATTACCGTTTGGGTGAAACGTGATATCGAACATAGTTCTATTGACATCTGTCAAATACTCCACCTGGCAATTGTTAATATTGAGACGATACAATTCATTATTGAGGGTACTGATATAAATAGATTGTCCGTAAATATGAATCGTGGTCAGGGCAAATACTAAAAGGGTAAGTTGAATCTGTTTCATTCATTTAATCAGTTTATGAAGTGAATTTATAACATATTGTAGATTCCTTTACAATTCATTGAAACACTTCTTATCCCCTTTTCTTTGTCTCCAAAGCTATGACTTTGTCGAAAACTTTGACTACGCACTTCAAAAATGCCTGTTCCTCAGAATCGGCGGAAGATTCAATCCCTGCTTCAAACAATTATAAATTATTTTAACATACGTTTTTAAATCATTTCAATGTGAAAAACACAATGGAGTTTTGTTTCCAAACCATCGTTGTGATTATCCATAAATTAAAGCATCTGATCTTACTGGCAGGAAAATTAACCTAAAATAGTTTAGAGTACAATACCGTCATTAAGCAAATTTTGTCTGCCCCAAGTAAATAATTGGAAAAGTAGAAAGCCAAAAAGCTATTTGAATTTGATATAGTCAATTTGAAGACTAAACTCTTCATTTTTTTTGTTGCCAATCAGAAAAGCAATCTCCTCTACAAAGTTTGCCGGATAGTCTGGCATGTTGAGTTGCCTTCCTCGAAAACGCGGTTTCATTTCATGCAATGGGATTTCGATGGTCTCCCACTCGCCCGTTGTTTGGAAATCGTAAATGTAAGAATGTGGATCATACCGCTTGGTCTTGCATCGAAATTGGTAAAACTTTCCATCTCCCTTTAATCTGATCTCAGCCGTTTGAAAAGCATTAATCTCCAGGGTTCCACTATTAAAACGTACCGAAGAAAAACCACCATAATTCTCCGTAGAAACATACCCGTGAAACCAACCATGACCATCTGAATCAAGCTGGAATTGGCCATTGGATCGCCCTCCCATTACCACGTCATCAACAATTGCCCAGTTTCTTAACACACTTTGTGCGTTAAAATCAAATACGGTCATACCCTCATCCTGAATAATTAAACTTAACAATACAATAAAAATTTTCATAAATGTACAAGGTCCATACAACCATTTTGTTTAACATTTCATATATAAATATTAAACAAAGCAACTTGTCGAAAATTGCTATTTCTAAATTCTAAATAAAATACATACGAATAATGAAGAAAATTAAATTTCTTGTTTTAGGCTTATTAGCGACCAGTTTAATGACATTTACATCATGCGGAGATGACGATCCGGAAGTAGAAGTGAAGAGTATTGTTGAAACTGCATCAGAAACTGATAATCTAAGCACATTGGTCGCTGCCCTCCAACAAGCTGATCTGGTATCTACCCTTGAAGGCAATGGCCCATTTACCGTATTTGCGCCTACCAATGATGCATTTCAAGCATTGTTAGACTCTAACCCTGCCTGGAATTCATTAAGTGATATCGATAATGCCACGTTGACTAGTGTATTGACATTTCATGTAATCGGAGCAAATGTGAAAGCTGCAGATCTTTCAGATTCTTATGTGACCACTTTATCAAGAGGGCCAAATGATGAGCAAGTTGTATTGCAAGTGGACGTAACTGGTGGCGTTAAATTTAATGGTTCAGCTACTCCTGTAACAACAGACATAGAAACAACAAATGGCACAGTCCATATCATTAACGAAGTGATGTTGCCTCCATCAGTGGTTGATCTAGCCTTGAATAATCCTACTTTTTCAACGTTGGTTGCAGCTTTGACAAGAAGTGATTTAAATACCAACTACGTGGAGATTCTTTCTGGAGCTGGTCCTTTTACCGTGTTTGCACCTACGAATGATGCATTCCAGGCATTGCTTAATACCAATGATGAGTGGAGTTCACTGGATGATATACCAGTAGATATTCTGGAAGCCGTATTAAATTATCACGTAGTGAGTGGAGCGAATGTTCAGTCTGATGAATTGTCTGATGGTCAGGACGTGGAAGCATTAGGTGGCATGTTATCTATAGATCTTTCTGATGGTGTAAAAGTTGTAGGAACTAATAGCACAGCTACAGTTGCTCTGGCAAACGCTCAGGGAGCAAACGGTGTAGTACACGTAATCGACACGGTATTATTGCCGTAAGGAAATAACAAAATAGTTTTTTCATTAGAAAAGAGTCGAAATAATGAGATTTCGGCTCTTTTTATTTTAGCTGTTTTTGGTTTAATTCTACTACTCAATTATAGTTGTTTGCGTGAACCTAGTATTTGATTCATACCCCATTTCAAATTTTATGTAGATTAGTTTTCACACCAATTCAGAGCCATATCTTAATGATGGGTATCATCTCGTTTACTGACCCTCGTCAGTTTAGCTGCCTTGTTTTCCTTCTACCTTCATGTCATCAAATACAAAAAAATGCAAGACGTACGTATTCAAGATATAATGACAACCAATCCATACACCGTTAATCATGACGAAATAGTAAGCGAAGTAGCTCAGCTTTTTGACAAGCATGGATTTCATCACGTATTGGTGGTAAACGACGATGGTGACCTGGAAGGAGTGATCAGCAGTACGGACCTGGATCGAAGTAAAAGTGGGGCTTCGTTTTTCAGGAACCCTAAAAAAGAGGAATACGATGCCACCATTCTCAGGTCTTTACGCGCTTGCGATATTATGACCAAAGATGTCATCACTCTACAGTCCACGGATGGTATCGAAAGAGCTTACGAAATATTCAAAAAAAATAAATTCCACGCCATACCAGTCGTAAGTCGGGGAATACTTAGTGGAATAGTCACACCGATCGATATTTTAGATCATTTTTTCAACTAAAACCAACACCAATGGGAGACTTTCGCGTCCGAAAGATCAACGATGAGCATGATCGACGAAGAATGTATCAATTTGCCTTGAAAGATATCGAAGCCTTTGAATATATGCTTCGTGAAAGGATGTTTGAAGAAGGTGATCTCTGGATCGGTGCTGAACAAGAGCTTTGTGTGGTTAACGATCGATTTGATCCAGCGACTTCCGCTCTTGAGCTATTGGATACAATCAACGATGAGCACTACACCAATGAATTGGCACTCTTTAATATGGAAATCAATCTCGATCCACAGCCCCTCAAGAATAACTGCTTTTCAACGATGGAATCCTCCTTGCTTGAGCTAGTGCAAAAAGGATATAAGGTGGCCAATCAGCAAAACGAGCATATCTTGATGACAGGAATTCTGCCTTCATTAAAATACCATCATCTACAGTCGGAATACATGACTCCCATTCAGCGCTATGAGACACTTAGCAATTCATTGTCTCAGATAAGAGGCAGTAAATTCGAGGTATACATGCAAGGAGTGGATGATTTGATCATGTCGTTGGGTTCGGTACTTTTCGAAGCGTGTAATACCAGTTTCCAACTACATCTTCAAGTCAAACCTAAAGATTTTGTCAATCAACATAATTGGTCTCAGATGATTGCCGGTCCGGTTTTGGCGGCGTGTGTCAATTCTCCATTGTTGTTTGGAAATGAATTGTGGGCCGAGACAAGAATTGCACTCTTTAAGCAAAGTCTGGATACCCGAAGTTCGCAAAAATACGTGCGCATGAAGCTACCAAGGGTCTATTTTGGCCGTGGCTGGATGAAAAATTCTCCGGCTGAATTATGGAAAAATGACATCATGCGATTTCCGCTTTTGGTCACTTCGGATGATTTAAAAGATTCAATGAAAGTGCTGCAAAAAGGGGACATTCCTGACCTTCGGGGGATTCGATTGCACAATGGTACTACGTACACCTGGAATCGAATGTGCTATGGCTTTTCAAAAACAAAACCTCATCTCAGAATTGAGTGTAGATATCTACCTGCTGGACCAAGTGCAATTGATGAGATTGCCAACTTTGCCTTCTGGATAGGCTTAATGCGCTGCGAACCCAAAGGTGGCATAGAGTTCTGGAAAAATCAAAGTTTCAAAGAAGTCAAAAACAACTTTGTACTCGCTGCTCGCTCAGGTCTTAATACTGTGTTTCGATGGTATGGAAAAAATATACCTGCCAAACATCTCATCCTGGAAGAATTTCTTCCTATGGCCAACAAAGGCTTACAAAATGCGGGTGTCGATTCCCGCGACATTAGCAAGTATCTATCTGTAATAGAACAAAGGGTTTCTGCTGAGGTAACCGGTTCCCATTGGACCATCGAAAATTTCAGAAAACTATCCAAGCATTATGGCGAATCGATTGCATTGAAGGAGATCATCAGGCAATCCTTACAGTACCAGAAAGAAAACATCCCGCTGCACGAATGGGATACAATACCGGTAGTAGATTATCAGCTTTCAGAGAAAGAGCCTACTGTGGATCAGCTTATGAGCACTAACGTCTTCTCGGTAAATCAAAATGATAGCATAGAGATCGTAAAAAGCATCCTGGATTGGAACGGTATACATCATCTTCCCGTAGAAAATTCGGAGGGTGATTTGGTGGGACTTATTACGGATGGCACCATTACTCGACTTGAAAAAGTAAATGCAAATCCGTGTTGCTTTGCTAAAGATATCATGTTGACTGATTTGGTGACCATACACGTATATGATACCATGAAAAAGGCAAAAGAAGTTTTTGAAACATCTGGCGTAAGTGGTATTCCTGTTACGTATGGTAATAAATTAGTTGGGATGCTTACGCTTTCAGATTTAGCGAAATGTGAACCAGATTATGAGCATGAATTGCCGATTGAAAATTAATTATTCAAGGAAAGGTTATAGTTGAAAAAATCTTATGTATAGTTCTAACTTTTTTCTGAAATTCATCTAGCATTTACATCCATACTGGGCAATGACAACCTAAGGCGACCATTCTATTGTCGATAAACATTCTGCTTAGCGCTGTGTTAAAGTAACGGTGTCCTTGCTGAGGTCAGTAAGGTCTTGACTTAGAGGAAGTTATTTCGTGAGGTTATCGATTTAACAATCTCGGTTTGACAATTCTTCCTTTAGATTTACTAAAACATCAACTATACACTCTACAATCATTGCTTTCTTTACCTTGAAAAGGACATTTCCACTGTAGTCAAATCATGGATAAAGTAGTTGACTCCAAAGGGTATCGTTTCTAATACTCTTTCGTTAAAGGAAGTCTCGTTTGTCAAGTCAACTCCTAAAATAATCATTTATGTTCTACCATGAGCCAGTTCGCAATTCCAGGCATAAAAACCCATTTCCTCCAGTAATACAAACTATTCAATTAAAGAGTGACCCGAATCACTTAAACTATTGATTTCCATCACATTGACGCACTCAATAATTCAATTACTTTACACCATTAAACAACTATTGACAACATTAAAAACGAATTGATATGGCCTTCGATCTTTCGCAATATGGTATTGACGTAACTGATATTCTTAGAAATTCCAGTGTTCCCATTCTCTACGAAATTGGTCTTCGAAATGAAAAAGGGACCGCCATTTCTGATAAAGGGGCCCTACTTGTCTATTCTGGTGAAAAAACAGGACGAAGTCCCAAAGACAAACGGATCGTCCGTCATCCCAATTCAGAAAACAATATCGATTGGGGAGATATCAACATCGCACTGGATCAACACATTTTTGATATAAACCATGAACGTGCCATAGATTATCTAAATACCCGTGACAGACTCTTTGTAGTGGATGCATTTGCCGGATGGGACAAAAAATACAGAATCAAAGTTCGAATTGTATGTACGCGCGCGTACCATGCCCTCTTCATGCAAAATATGCTGATCATGCCTTCCAAAGAAGAATTGGATAACTTTGGCGAACCGGATTATGTAATCTTCAATGGTGGTGGCTTCCCGGCAAACCGACATACCAAGGATATGACTTCGAAGACCAGTATTGATGTAAATCTTGAGAAAAAAGAGATTGTCATCCTGGGTACCGAATATGCCGGCGAAATGAAAAAGGGTATATTCTCAATCATGAACTATTTGATGCCCTTGAAAGATGTACTACCAATGCATTGTTCAGCAAACGTAGGTGAATCGGGTGACGTTTCTGTCCTTTTCGGTCTGTCTGGAACTGGAAAAACAACCTTGAGTGCCGATCCAAAACGAAAACTAATTGGAGATGATGAACACTGCTGGACAGACGAAGGAGTATTTAATATCGAAGGTGGATGTTATGCAAAAGCAATCGACCTGTCACCGGAAAATGAACCCGACATCTATAATGCCATCCGTTTTGGTACGGTTTTGGAAAATGTAATTTACGATCCATTGACCAGAGCCGTGGATTACAGCGACACCTCTATCACACAAAACACGCGTGTCTCCTATCCTATTCACTACATCGATAATATTCAAAAGCCTTGTTTAGCAGGTAATGCGACCAATGTTATCTTTCTTACTTGCGATGCTTTCGGTGTATTGCCTCCAATAAGTCGATTGTCTCCGGAGCAAGCCAGTTATCACTTTATCTCGGGGTACACGGCCAAAGTAGCGGGAACCGAAATGGGGGTAACCGAACCACAAGCCACATTCTCTGCATGCTTCGGAGCTGCTTTTATGATGTGGCATCCCAATAAATATGCAGAATTATTGGCTGAAAAGATCAAAAAACACAATGCCAATGCCTGGTTGGTCAATACAGGTTGGACCGGAGGAGCCTATGGCGTGGGATCAAGAATAAAGTTGAAATATACGCGCGCCATTATCGATGCCATTCACAACAATTCATTTGAAAAAGCAGATATCGTAATCGATCCTGAATTTGGTTTTGAAATTCCATTAAGTTGTCCTGAGGTACCTTCTGAAATTTTAGTACCTAAAAATACATGGGAAGACAAAGCGGGTTACGATAACATTAAAAAGAAATTAGTCAAGCTGTTTCAGGATAATTTCAAATCATTCGAGGCAAGTGTAAATGAAAAAATTGTAGCAGCAGGACCAAAGACAAACTAGATTTTTCTTAAAGTTTTGACGAAATGCGGGCTGTCTCTTAATGGAGATAGCCTCTTTTGTTCATAATTCTGTTAGCAAATTGTTTCATATTGACATGACCCACATCATGATGTAGTTCAACCCACTATATCACTGCGGTATTTTTGAGTATAGAAATCAACCCACCTATTATCTCTTAATACCTTTTGGAATATGTGCTCGACAAATACAAAACATCTAATTGCCCAAATCAACACCTCCGAATTCAAAAAACTTTTTAAAATCAAACCACACATTCATGGGATGGCAATGATTTACAATTGGCTGCTCATATTTTTTATACTTCTGATGTATCAACAGCTGTCAACTTTTTGGTTGTATCCTTTGGCCATACTTATCATCGGAGCGCGTATGCATGCATTGACCATTTTAATGCACGATGCTGCCCATTATCGCTTTTTGAAAGATCGCAAATGGAATGATTGGATTTCCAATCTCTTCATCATGTATCCTATCTTCACCACCATTGAAAAATATCGGGCCAATCATCTCAAACACCACCAACACCTCAATACCCATCATGATCCGGACTGGGTAGCTAAATTGACTCGGCGGGAGTTTCAATTTCCAAAGACACGCTTGGAGTTTTTGCTAACATTAGCATCCTAGTTCTTTCTTTTTCAAGGCATTCTGGATGCCATATGGTTTGTACAACGCTACAAGAATGCTGAGAAAAAAGAGACAAAAAGTACGGATAAGAATTGGCCGAAAATATTTTTCTACCTTGCATTATTTGGAATTCTTACGCTATTCAATATTTGGGACTACTACCTTTTTTTCTGGATTATTCCGTACTTGACCACCTTTTTTATGTTCCAATACATTCGAAGCGTCGCAGAGCATTTTGGAGAAATGGCACATGAAGATGACTTATCCTCTTCTCGTACGGTGCGTACCAATGTAATCGAGCGATTCTTTCTTGCACCACATTCCGTGGGATATCATTTGGAACATCATCTCTTTCCGGGAGTGCCTTTTTATAATCTACCAAGACTACATGAAATGCTAATGCAACAAGAAATATATCAAGAAAAGGCACACATCACAGACGGGTATATAAAAGGATTGCTTAGAGAATTAGGTGGACATGCGGCATAATAAAATGTTACAATTATTAAAATAATATGCTGAGCATCAATTGCCTTTTTTGTGAATACAAATCGACACGTAACTATACAGCAATATGTTTAATTCTATCGTCGTGATGTATTTTGTAATCATTTTTGACCAAAAATGATGACAATATGAATTTTTATCGAATGTCTAACCCAGGATTGCAATTATAGGCT